>JASHTK010000203.1 GCA_030040575.1 Gammaproteobacteria bacterium | reverse complement strand
GCGCACCCGCCCGATCGGCCACGCGACCAGCCCTGCGGCGGCTTTCCGCAGGCCTGCATCGCCCCGTTCGATTACACCAATCCAGGCACGACCGCCGCGGGAGCCGACGTGTGGACCGTCTCGGCGAGCGATGTCGCGGCCGAGGCGGCCTCGCATCCTCACCCGGGCGATGTGCGGCGGCGCGCCGCCGAGCTTGCCCACCGCGCGCAGCTGCTGCGCGACGCGCAGCAGATCGAGAACCTGCAGCGCATCTACGGGTTCTACCTTGACCGGGCGATGTGGGACCAGGTCGCCGACCTCTTCGCGGACGACGCGACGATCGAGATGGGCCAGCGGGGCGTCTACGTCGGCAAGCGCCGCATCCGGGAGTTCCTCAATCTGCTCGGCCACGACGGGCTCACCTACGGCTGGCTCAACGATCACATCCAGCTGCAGCCGATCGTCGATGTGGCTCCCGACGGCCGGACGGCCCGCCTGCGCAGCCGCGAGCTCGACATGACCGGCGTGTACGGACGATCGGGCGAGTGGAGCGAGGGGACGTTCGAGAACACGTTCGTCAAGCAAAACGGCGTGTGGAAGTTCAAGTCCCTGCACTACTACCCGACCTTCATCTCGGCGTACGAGAAGGGCTGGGGCGCGGATGCCGAGCCCGCTCCGGGCGCGAGCTCCGCTCTGCCCCCCGACCGGCCGCCCTCTGAGATCTATGCGATCTATCCGAGCGCCTTCGTTCCGCCGTTCCACTATCGCAATCCGGTCACGGGCGAGCCGCCGCACTACCCGAGCGTCGGAGCGCCGAGCCCGCGGGCGGTGGCCGCGACGCTGATGCCGAAGGGGCGGCGCTGGGTGGCGCCGCGCGCCGCCGACCTCGAGGCGACACTCGCCGCAGCGCAGCGGACGATCGAGCAAGTCAAGGACTACGATGAGATCGAGAATCTCGAGGGCGCCTACGGGTACTACCTCGACAAGGACCTGTGGACCGACCTCGCCGACCTCTTCGCGGACGGCGGCACGATGGAGCTCGCGCAGCGCGGGGTGTACATCGGGCGCGAGCACATTCACACGTTTCTGCTGAAGGGGCTCGGGCACGGCCGCGAGGGACCCATGCCGAACATGCTCGGCAATCACATGCAGCTGCAGCCCGTCATCGACCTCTCCGCCGACGGGCGCACCGCGCGTATGCGCGTCTTCATGCTGCAGCAGATGGCTTTCGGGAGCCACGGCTCGATCGGCGCCGCCGTCTACGAGAACGAGGCGGTCAAGGTGAACGGGATCTGGCGGTTCGCGCGGGATCACGCGTACAACACCCTCGGCGCGGACTACCTCGGCGGATGGGCGCACGGGGCGCACCCGCAGGTCCCGGGCGAGAGCAGCACGGTTCCGCCCGATGCGCCGCCGACGGCGCGGGTGGCGATGTTCCCGGTCGTGTACGACATTCCCTTTCACTACTCGAACCCGGTGAGCGGGCGCGACTCGGTGCCGACGCCCTGGCAGGACGGTGAGAGCACGGTGACGCACGCGCCAGCGACCTCGGACCCCGCTCCATCTGGAATGCCGCCCGACATTGCGGCGGCGCTGCGGCAGATCGGCCCGAGAATCGACGGGCCGCGCACGACGGCGCTCTACGCTCCGCTCTTTCCGCACGAGCCCTATCCGGGCGTCGTGCTCACGCGCGAGCTGCGCTACGGGCCCGATGCGCGCAACGTGCTCGACATCTTCGCGCCATCCGCGCAGCCCGGCGGTGCGGCCGGCGCCGAGCGGCCGGTCGTGGTGTTCATCCACGGCGGCGGATTCAGCCACGGCACCAATCACACGGTGGGCACGCCGTTCTACGACAACGTCGGGCTCTGGGCGGCCGCGCATGGCCTCATCGGCGTGACCATGACCTACCGGCTCGCGCCGCAGTTCGCGTTTCCCTCCGGCGTCGAGGACGTGGCGGCGGCGGTTCGCTGGCTCAAGGGCCACATCGCGGCCTACGGCGGGGACCCCCGCGAGATCTTTCTGTGGGGACATTCGGCGGGTGCCGCGCACGTGGCGGACTACCTCGCGCATCTCGCGAAGCGCGGTGGGACGCCCGGGGTAGCCGGAGCGATCCTCACCTCGGGCGTGAGCTACGACCTCGGGCACACCGTGTCGATCTGGAAGGACTACTACGGCAGCGACGTATCCGCCTATCCCGCGCGGTCCTCGCTCCCGGCCCTGCTCGGAACGGCGACGCCCCTCCTCGTCACGGACGCCGAGCTCGACCCGCCCTTGATGCGCGAGCAGACCGAGGAGCTCCTTCGGGCCCTCGCGGCCGCCGGCAAGTCGGTCCCGCACGTCGATGTGCCGAATCACTCCCACCTCTCCGAGCTCTACGCCGTCGGCACGGCGGACGAGTCGCTCTCCGCGCCCGTGCTGCAGTTCATCCGCCAGCACTCGGGGGATTCCGCCGGGCGCTGATCGGCCCGAGCGGCCGGTCGGCGTGCCAACCCTGCGTGCGCGCGCGTAGAATGAGGGTCCAGCGAGCGAGGCGATCCGGAGAGGACCATGAATGCAGAGCTACGTCCCGAGGCGGCTTCCGAATTTCGACTGCTCATCAACGGACGGCTCGTCCCCGGCGCCGCGGCGTTCGCTGTGATCAATCCGGCGACGGAGGCGGTCCTCGCATCCTGTCCGCGAGCCGACCGCAAGCAGCTCGAGCAGGCCGTCGCGGCCGCCAAGGCGGCATTCCCGCCATGGTCCGCGACACCGATCGAGAAGCGTCGCGCGCTGCTGCTGCGCTTCGCGGATGCCCTGGAGAGCGAGAGCCTCGGGTTTGCGCGGCTGCTCACGCAGGAGCAGGGCAAGCCCCTGCCGGCCGCCGAGTTCGAGCTGCGCGGAGCGGTCGGCATGATCCGCACGTGGGCCGAGATGGATCTTAAGCTCGAGGTGCTGCGCGAGACGGAGACGGCCCGCATCGTGCGGCAGCGAATCCCGCTCGGCGTCGTCGCGGCGATCACGCCGTGGAACGTTCCCGTTCACCTGCTCATGCTGAAGCTGCCTCCGGCGCTCCTCGCCGGCAACACGGTCGTCGTGAAGCCCGCTCCGACGACGCCGCTCACGACCCTTAAGCTCGGCGAGATCTGCGCCCGGCTGTTCCCCGCAGGCGTCGTGAACATCATCGCCGATGAGAACGACCTCGGCGCGGCGCTCACGAGCCATCCGGATGTGGCGAAGATCGCCTTCACCGGCTCGACCGCGACCGGCAAGAAGGTGCTCGCGAGCACGGCGAGCACGATCAAGCGCCTCACCCTCGAGCTCGGCGGCAACGATCCGGCGATCGTGCTCGATGATGCGGATCCGAAGCAGGTCGCCCCGAAGATCTTCCACGGCGCGATGCTCAACTCAGGCCAGGTCTGTCTCGCGATCAAGCGGGTCTACGCGCACGAGTCGATCTACGATGAGCTCTGCGAGGAGCTCGCGGCGCTCGCCCGGCGCGCAGTCGTCGGCGACGGGATGGAGGCGGGCACCGAGCTCGGTCCCCTGCAGAACAAGATGCAGTTCGAGAAGGTCAAGGGCTATCTCGAGGACGCGCGCGAGCACGGCAAGGTGATCGCCGGAGGAGCCCCACTCGAGCGGCGCGGCTACTTCATCCCTCCGACCATCGTGCGCGACATCCCCGATGAGGCGCGGCTCGTGCGCGAGGAGCAGTTCGGGCCGGTGCTGCCCGTGCTGCCGTATTCGGACCTCGACGATGCGATCGCGCGCGCGAACGATACCGAGTACGGCCTCGGCGCGACCGTCTGGTCGTCCAATCCGGACCGCGCCTACCAGGTGGCGCTGCGGATCAACTCCGGCACGGTCTGGGTGAACAAGCACATGGATCTGCCGCACGACCTGCCCTTCGGAGGGGCGAAGCAGTCCGGGCTCGGCACGGAGATGGGCCAGGAGGGACTCGAGGAGTTCACCCAGGCCAAGATCGTGAATCTCGCGAAGTAAGGGGCTTGCGGGCTCGCGGCGCGGCGGCTGCCTTAAGCGAGGGGGTTGCATGTCCGGGGCCGATCGCAGCACCAAGCACACCGAGCTCGCCGGAGCGACCGCCGATCGGATCGAGGTGCGCGGCCGCGATCTCGTGGGCGAGCTCATCGGCCGGGTCACCTTCACGCAGATGTTCCTCTTCCACCTGCTCGGCCGCACGGCGACGGCGCTGCAGGTCGCGGTCACGGACGCGGTGCTGGTCGCGATCATGGAGCACGGGCTCGTGCCCTCGGCCATCGCGGCGCGCCTGACGCTGCTTGGCGCCCCGGAGTCCCTGCAAGGCGCCGTCGCGGCCGGCCTGCTCGGGGTCGGCGATCACTTCGCCGGCACCGCG
>JASHTK010000202.1 GCA_030040575.1 Gammaproteobacteria bacterium | reverse complement strand
GTTCCACTCATGCGGCGCGACCCGCAGCCCCCGCGGCCTCACGCTCTCGCGCCTGCTCGACGACCGCGATGAAGGCGTCCTCCATCGTTGCCTGGCGCCCCTCGGGCACCCGCGCGAGCCGCCGGATCTCCCCGGGCGTGCCCTGCGCGAGCACCCGGCCGGCGTCCATGATCGCGACGTGGTCGCAGTACTCCGCCTCCTGCATGAAGTGCGTCGTGACGATCACGGTCACGCCCTGGTCCGAGAGCGCCGTGATCCGTCGCCAGAACGCCCGCCGCGCGAGCGGATCGGCGCCGCTCGTCGGCTCATCGAGGAAGAGGATCTCCGGCTCGTGCAACAGCGCGGCGCTCATCGCGAGCCGCTGCTTGTAGCCGCCGGCGAGCTCGGCGCTGCGGACGCTCGCCGCACTCGCGAGCTCAAACTGGCGCAGCGCCCACTCGATGCGCTCGCGGCGCCGGTGGCCGCGCAGGCCGTACGCGCTCGCGAAGAACTCGAGGTTCTCGGCGACGGTGAGCTGGCCGTAGAGGGAGAACCGCTGCGCCACGTATCCGAGGCGCTGGCGTGCCGCGGCGCTCGAGCGGCGCACGTCGACGCCGACGATCTCGAGCACTCCGCCGGTCGGGGCGATGAGCCCGCAGAGCATGCGGAAGGTCGTTGTTTTGCCCGCACCGTTCGGCCCGAGGAGCCCGAAGATCTCGCCGCGGCGCACCTCGAAGGCGATGTGATCGACCGCGGTGAATTCCCCGAAGCGCTTGTGCAGGTCCTCGACGCGCACGACCACCTCCCCGCCCTGCGCCCCGAGCGGACGCTCGAGCTCGATGGCCGCGACCGCCTCGTGCTCGCTCGTCTCACGAAGGAGGACCATGAACCCATCCTCGAAGCGGGGCGTGACGGGCGTTGCACCCGCTGCGCCGGCCGCGCCCGCCGTGCCCGCTGCGCCCGCTGCGCCCTCGCGCGCGACGACCCAGCGCACACGCCCGCCGTCGGGGACGGCATCGATGACCTCGGGGTCATCGAGCAGCCGCGCCTGCATGCTTCGCGCCGTCTCCCCGGCGGGCTCTGCGACGAAGCTGCGGCGGTCGGCAAGTCTCGTGATGTCGTCCGGCACCCCCTGCGCGAGCACCCGGCCGCGGTTGAGCACGATCACGCGGCTCGCCCGCTCGGCCTCATCGAGGTACGCGGTCGTGAGGAGCACGGTGAGGCCCTCGCCGTGGACGAGGTGATGCACGATCTCCCACAGCTCGCGCCGCGACAGCGGGTCGACGCCCACCGTCGGCTCATCGAGCAGCAGCAGCTCCGGGGATCGCACGAGCGTGCACGCGAGTCCGAGCTTCTGCTTCATCCCGCCCGAGAGCCGCCCGGCGAGCCGGCGCCTGAAGGATCCGAGGTCGGTCATCTGCATGAGCTGCGGATAGCGCAGGGCGCGCTCCTCGGCCGACACGCCGTGCAGGTCCGCGTAGAGGTCGAGGTTCTCCGCGACCGTGAGGTCCTCGTAGAGCCCGAACTTCTGTGGCATGTAGGCGATCCGCTCCTGCACGCTCTGCGGATCGCGCGCCGGATCGACGCCGAGCACGCTCAACGTGCCGGAGTCGGCGACGAGGAGGCCTGCGATGAGGCGCATCAGCGTCGTCTTGCCCGCGCCGTCCGGTCCGACGAGCGCGGTGAGCTCGCCGGCGGCGAGGTCGAGCGACACGCCGTCGAGCGCCCGGATCGCGCCGCTCGCGTCCCTCTCCACACGCCCCTGCGGCGTGCCCACCGCTCCATCGCCGCTCGCCTCGCCCGGGGGCTCGCGGCGCGGGCGCGGCTCGGCTTGCCTGCCGGCGCCGACCTTGAACGACTTGCGAACGTCGCGCGCGACGACGACCGCGGCCCCGGCGCCCTCCACCTCCGGCCGTCCTGCGCGGGTCATGAGGCCGGACGCTCGGAATCGGCGGCGAGCGCGAGGTGCACGGTCGCCGGCATGCCAAGCCTCAGCGCATCGTCGGGATCGCGCACGAACACTCGTACCTCGTAGACGAGGCTCGAGCGCAGATCCTCCGTCTCGACCGTCTTCGGCGTGAACTCGGCGACCGGGGAGATGAAGCCGACCCAGCCCTCGAAGCGGCGGTTCGGAAACGCATCGACGGAAATCGTCGCGCGCGCTCCCGGCCGCACGAGGCCGAGATCAGGCTCGGGCAGGTACGCGCGCACCCACTTCGGGCTCGTGATGGCGAGCGTGAACGCCGTCGTCTGCGGCGAGGACATGTCGCCCGGCTCGGCGATGCGCGACCTCACGACGGCATCGAGCGGCGCCCTGAGGTCGGCATCCGCGAGCTGCTGCTCGAGGAGCGCGACCTGGGCGCGCTCGCCCGCGAGCTGGGCCTCCGCCTGCGCGATGTCCTCCTTCCGCGGGCCGATCACCGCGAGCGCGAGCGCCTTGCGGTTGACGTTGAGCTGCGCCTGCGCCACGTCCGCCGCCGCCCGCGCATCGTCGAGGTCCTGGCGGCTCACCGCGCGCCCCCCCGAGCTCTGCGACACCGCGAGCAGCCGCTCGTACTTGCGGGCGGCCACCCGCGCATCGGCCTCGGCGAGGGCGACGTTCGCGCGCGCCTGGGCGATCTCCTCCGGGCGACTGCCGTTGTGTAGGCGCTGCACGACATCGCTCTGCGCCTGCATCGCCGCCTGCGCCTGCGCGAGGAGCGGGGCGAGCCGGCTCGTGTCGAGCGTCGCGAGCAGCTGCCCGCGCCGCACGCGGTCTCCCTCCTGCGCGAGAACGGCCGAGATCCGCTCGCTGTTGTTGAACGCGAGGTCGACCTGCCGCAGGTCGACGTCGCCGTAGAGAACGATCTCCGTGCGCGCGGCGTGGCGGTGGGCGAGCCACCACGCGAGCCCGGCCGCGGCGAGCGCGACGATCGCAAGGGACACCCAGCGTTTCACCAGCCGCTCCTCCGCAGCCGCCCGCCCGCGACGGCTCGACTTTCGGGCCGCAATAGTCTATCGTGCGACACACATCTGTCAATCGATAGAAATTGAGGGGTATGCCGCCAAGGGCCGCGCAGCAGACGAGCCGGACGCACGCGAGGGCGCGCCGGCGGCCGCGGCGCCATCCGACAGGCGGCGGCTACGCCCGCGGCGAGCGCACCCGGCGCAGGATCCTCGAGGCCGCGATCGACATGTTCGGCGGCCTTGGCTACGAGCGCACCTCCACCCGCGCCATCGCGCGGCGCGCGGCGGTGAGCCTGCCCGCGCTGCAGTACTACTTCGGCGGCAAGGAGGGCCTGCACCTCGCGTGCGCCGAGTACATCACGGCCGACGTGCGGGCCCGCCTCGCCCCGGCCGTCGCCCGCGTGAGCGAGGCGCTCGCCGATCCGAATCTGTCGCGGCCGGCGCTGCTCGGGCTGCTGAAGCTCGTGCTCGAGCCGTTCCTCGAGAGCATG
>JASHTK010000201.1 GCA_030040575.1 Gammaproteobacteria bacterium | reverse complement strand
TGCTGACGGATATACCGCATGAAGAGGATCGCCCTGTCTTCGGCTCGGAACGTGCCATCACCACAGTCACTGATCGGGACCGGGAACTCAAACCCGGTTTCGGTGGCATACCAGAGTTCGCCGAGCTTATAGTGCAGGAACCGGACCTTGCGCCCCGCCGCGACCATTTCCTTGATGTTCATGGCGGCAGTATACCTTGGGAGTCGGCCGGTTTCGGCGCGAGTGTCAGAGCGATGGCGGACCCGCGCCGCCGTTTCGGCCGCGTTGGGCGGCCGCTCGCCTTGGACGTGAGGGGAGGGAAGCTCGTGAGACTGTCGGCGCTTCTTGCACAATTGCAAGCCGCCGGTGACGTCGGTTCCTTTACTGTCTATTTGGCGGCACCCGATAAGGACGGCACGGACGTGGATTTGGCCTCCGTCGGTCGTGTTGAGATCGATGACGAGGAAGGGGTTGCTCGGCTTTACCCTGCTTCGACAACTACCGACGTCGACACAGTTGAGCCGGAGCCCTACTTGGGGATGGTTCTATCCCAACTCCCGTCAGAGGCGAGCGGCGAGAACGATCTGCGCCTGCTGCTCGAGCTTCCACTGATTCGGGATGATGCGGGTGACGACCAACTGAGCCTCGAGGACGTTGCCGGTATCCATATCGGTAGAGGCTCCGAGGAGGTGTGGTTCCTCGCGAAACCCGCGGAAGATTTCGCGTCCGGTCTGCTTCCTACCTAGCGATCGAGCCGCTGGCGCGCCGTGCGCCTCGAGCAGTCGGGACATGACCTGTACGTCAGAAGGGCGACATCGTGCAGATCCGACGATTTGCTGTACTCAGCTCCCTCGCTCTCACCTTTGCATATGCGATCGGTGCCATGACTGAAGCCCGAGCCGCCCCGTCAGCGGTCACGACGTACGGAAAGCGAAGCGCCAGCGCGCCCAGGCAGCTCGGTGCTTTCTCCTTCCTCATCGGCAAGTGGGAAGGGACCGGCAAGACCAAGCTCGCGAATGGAAAGTCGGCAGAGTTCGCCGTGAGCTGGATCGGACGTTACATCCTCGGTGGAACAGCCATCGCCGATGAGTTTCACTCCTCATTGCCCGACGGGAGCCCGTACTTGGGCATCAGCTTCCGGCAATACGATCGGTCCAGCAAGACGTGGATCATCGAGTACTTGAACGTCACGAATTCCTTTCTCCGCACGCAGGTGAGCCCCGCGTCCGGGTCGGTCAGAGTTGATGGCGAGGACGTCGTCGTCCTCTCCGAGGGACCTGGCACATGGAGTCGTGAGACCTATCGAGTCGAATCGCATGACCACTTCACGTATCGCATCGATTTGTCCACCGATGGCGGGCGCAGTTGGAACGTGGGACAAATCGAGATGAGCCTCTCTCGGAAGGAGTAGAGAGCGACCGTCGCCGCGCCGAACGCCTCACCCTGTCTTGCCGCAGTGTCCGGATTGCCCTAGGCTGTCCCAAAACGCCGAGCGTCGGGGGTATCCATGAGAGCTTTCGCGAATCATCGCCGCGGCCGGTGGCGAGGGGCCTGGGGCCTCGCGTGGGGTACCGCGTGGTGCCTTGCGCTCGCGTTCGCCCCGACCGTGCGGGCGCAGCACATCACGGCACAGACGCTCCTCGACCGCGCCCAGATCCAGGACCTCATCACGCGCTACTACTACAACTTCGGCAACGACCATCCCCAGAGCTTCACCGATTTCTACGCCGACGATGCCGAGCTCATCCTCGGAGCCACCCACTTCAAGGGCCGGGCGGGCATCGAGAAAGCCTATGCGCACGCCGGCGGAGCGAGTCCGATCCGCAAGGCCTATTCCTTCAACGTGACGATCAGCAATCCGCTCATCGTCGTGCACGGCGACGCGGCCACATCGCAGCTGATCTTCACCGAGTTCCTAATCGAGAAGCAGGGTGATCCGCCGCGCGTGACCGCGCAGGGCCGGGAGTACGCCACCTTCGTCAAGGTGCACGGCCAGTGGCGTTACAAGACGCGCGAGATCAAGGGCGGCACCGCGCCGCCGGAAGGCTGGAAGCCGTAGGCCGCGGGCTTCCCATGCTCCGCGCGGCCTGGATCGGCAGCGGCTGCTGCCTGCGGCCGTCCGCGTGACCTCGACGTTAGGCGTCGCGTGCTCCTTCGCGCCCTCGTCGCATTCGTCGCGCTGCCGGGAGTGTTCGCCTTTACGGTGCCGATCGCTCTTGCGGTCGCAAGCGGTCGGACCGCTCGTCGCCTACCTCTTGCCGCCCTGTTGATTGCGCTCGGCTCGTCGCTGCTCCTCTGGTGCGTGCGTGAGCTCTATGTCGCCGGGCGTGGGACTCTCGCGCCCTGGTCTCCCCCGCAGCACCTCGTGACCAGCGGGCCGTACGGGTTCTCACGAAACCCGATGTACCTCGCGGTGGTCACGATTCTCGCAGGGTGGTGGATCCTGTGGGACTCACGGACGCTCCTCATCTACTCCGTGGTCCTCGCGTGCAGCTTTCACCTCCGCATCCTCATCGCGGAGGAGCCTTGGGCCGCCCGCACTTTTGGAGCAGAATGGGCAGCGTACCGGGCTCGAGTCCCGAGGTGGCTGATCTAGCCTCGCGGACCGATGTCCGAGCTTTGCGGAACTCGACTGCGAGCGGTGCGCTGCCGTGACACGAACCGTGCTCATTTTTATCCTCGGCGTCATCGCGGCGGCCGCCGTGATCCTCGTGCTGCTTCGCGCCGCGGTCGGCATGGTCCGCGGTGTCAAGCAAATGCCGCCGGGCGCTGCGGCGTTCGGCTGGGCCCTGCTGTTCCTGACTTCGTTTCGGATGCCGCCGCCTCCGCCGGCATCGCAGATCGAGACGGACGTCGCCGGAAAGAAAGATCGGGAAGCGTCCCGAGATGTGGGCAAACCGTGAAGGACCTGCCCCTCCTCGAGGGCGTTCGGGGATTCACGTAGAGAATAGGACATCGATCATGGCCAAGGCTTATTGGATTTCCGCGTATCAGTCGATCCACGACGAGAAGGCGCTCGCGGCGTACGTCAAGCTCGCCGGACCCGCGCTCCTCGCGGCCGGCGCACGGTTCCTCGCGCGCGGACTGCCCGCGCGCGTCTATGAGCACGGCATCGCGCAGCGCACCGTGCTCATCGAGTTCGACAGCCTCGCGCAGGCGATCGCCGCGCACGAGAGCCCCGGCTATCAGCAGGCGCTGCGCGCGCTCGGCAACGGCGTCGATCGTGACCTGCGCATCGTCGAGGGCGTCGAATAGCCGCCCCGCGCTTCTCAATCCGGCCGCAGCCGATAGCCGAGCCCGGGCTCCGTGATGAGATGCGCCGGGTGATGCGGGTCGGGCTCGAGCTTGGCCCGCAGGTTCATCATGCACACCCTGAGGCTTCGCGTGTCGCCGAGCCGCCCGGGTCCCCACACCTCGCGCACCAGCTGGTCCTGCGTCACGATGAATCCGGCGTGGCGCGCGAGGCACTCGAGCACGCGGTACTCGAGCGGCGTGAGGTGAATCGCCTCTCCCGCCGGACCGTGCGCCTCGCGGCGCGATAGATCGATGCGCGCGCGCCCGATCGCGAGAACCTGCGGAACCTCGGCACTGCGGATGTTGCGCCGCAGGGCGGCCCGGATGCGCGCGAGGAGCTCCGGCGCGCTGAAGGGCTTGGCGACGTAATCGTCGGCCCCCGCATCGAGCGCGGCGATCTTCTGCTCCTCCTGGGTCCGCGCGGAGAGCACGATGATCGGCACCGGAGACCAGCTGCGCACCTTGCGAATCACGCTGATCCCGTCCCCGTCGGGCAGTCCCAGGTCGACCAGCAGGAGGTCGGGCTTGTGGGCACGGGCCTCGATGTCGGCGCGCTCCGCGGTCGCGGCCTCGACGAACCTGAACTGCTCGGACTCGAGGAGCGCCCGCAGCACGCTGCGGATGACCGGGTCGTCCTCCACGGCGAGGATCTGATGCATCGCCTGGGTCACGGCCGCTCAACCACGCGAGGGGCTCGGGGCGTGTGCCGCATCGGCGGCAGCTGCCGGCTCGGTCGTCGGCAGCGTGAGCTCGAATCGCGCCCCGCCGCCGGGCCGGCGGAGCGCCTCGATCTCCCCGCCGTGCGCGCGCACGATCGCCCTGCAGATGGCGAGCCCGAGGCCGACGCCGACCGCCGCGCCCTCCTCCGTCCCGCGCTGGAATTTCTCAAAGAGCCGCTCGGGGTCCCCGGGGGGCAGCCCGGGACCGTTGTCGTCCACCGTGACGCGGACGAACGGACCATCGGAAGCCGCGGCGATCGTGACGCGGGTTCCCTCCGGCGTGTACTTGACGATGTTGTCGAGCAGGTTCACGAAGACCTTCACCACGAGCGCCGCATCGACGTGGACGGCGGGCAGATTGGCGGGAAGTCGCGCCTCGAGCGGGTAGGGCGCGAGCCGGGGCCTCACGGTCGTCGTCGCCGCGTGCAGCAGATCCTCGAGCATCTGCCAGTCGAGCCGCAGCGCGATCTCGCCGGACTCGAGCCGCATCAGATCGAGCACGTTCGAGATGAGCTCCGACATCTCCCGGGCCCGGGTCTCGATCGAGCGGGCGAGCGATGCCCGGGTCGCCTCATCGAGCGATGCGCCCTGCTCCGCGAGCGTGCTTCCGGCGCCCGCCATCGCCGCGAGCGGCGTGCGCAGATCGTGCGAGATGGAGGCGAGCAGCGTGTTGCGCAGGCTCTCCCGCTCCGCGGCGACCCGGACGGACTCGGCGCGCTCGGCGAGCTCCGCCCGCTCGACGGCGATGCCGATCTGGCCGGCGAAGGTCTCAAGGAGGTGCCGCTGCTCCGGGAGCAAGACGCGACGCGCGTGGCGGGGCAGGACCGCGAGCACCCCCAAGCGGCGCTCGCTGTCCCCGATCGGCACATAGAGCGCCGGCGCGGCGGTGAGCGTATCCGTCCCGAGCCCGGCCTGCCGGCCGTGATCGGCGACCCATTGCGCCACGGCGAGATCGGCGCCCCGCAGCGACTGCTCGAGCGGCCGCTCACGCGGGAAGTGCAGCTTGCCCTCCGGGTCCGGCAGGAGCACGACCGCCGCGCACTGAAACACCTCGGCCACGTGGCGCACCGCGACGCGGGCCATGTGCGCCGTCCCGCGCGTGGCCGCGAGCTCGCGGCTCATGGCGTAGAGCAGCACGGTGCGCCGCTCACGCGCTCCGGCGACCCGGGTCTGCTGGCGGACGCTCGCCATGAGGTTCGCGATGACGAGCCCGATGATCAGCATCACGGCGAAGGTGACGAGATACTCGGCGTCGGAGACGGCGAACGTGTATCGCGGCGGCACGAAGAAGAAGTCGAACGCCGCGACGTTGAGGACACTCGTGAGGACGGAGGGGCCTCGCCCGAGCCTCAAGCCCGCGACGGTCACGCCGAGGAGATACACCATCACGAGGTTGACGCGCTCGAAGTGCGGGAACATCGCAAACGCGAGGGCGGTGCAGGCGCCACTCACCGCGACGGCCCAGAGGTAGCGGTTCCAGGGGACCTGAGCCGGGATGCCCTCCGCCCGCGCATCGCGCCGCGGAGCGCTCGCCGGACGATCCGCGGCGGGCGCAACCGTGATCACATCGAAGCCCTGTGCGCGCCGGGCGAGCTCCATCGCCGTGGACGGCCTGAGCAGCGCCTTCAGTCCCGTGCGTTTCGGAGAGCCGACGATGACGCGCGTCGCGTTGCGAGTCTCGGCGTATTCGAGCAGCGCCTCCGTCGCCGTCGGACCGTCGAGCGTCACGGTCTCGGCGCCGAGGGACTCCCCGAGGCGCAGGAGCTCGATTCGGCGGTTGCGCTGCGCCTCGGAGAGCTTGAGGAGCGCCGGCGTCTCGACGTAGACCACCGTCCATTCCGCATCGAGCGCGTCCGCGAGTCGCTTGCCGGCGCGCACCAGCTGCTCGGACTGCGCGTCCGGGCCCGTCGCGACGAGCACGCGCTCGCGCGCAAGGCGCGGCCGAGACTGGCGGTCCGCGGGTGCGGACGCCTGTGCCGCCGCCTCGACACGATCGGCCACGCGCCGCAGCGAGATCTCGCGCAGCGCCATGAGATTCGGCTTGCGGAAGAACCGCTCCGCGGCGTTCGCCGCCGCATCCGCGATGTAGATCTTGCCGGCGCGCAAGCGCGCGAGCAGGTCGTCGGGAGGCAGGTCGATGAGCTCGACCTCGTCGGCCTCATCGAACACGCGATCCGGCAGCGTCTCTCGCTGCCGGACGCCCGTGATCTGGGTGATCACGTCGTTCAGGCTCTCGAGGTGCTGGACGTTGACCGTCGTCCAGACGTTGATGCCGGCGTCGAGCAGCTCATCGACATCCTGCCAGCGCTTGGCGTGGCGCAGCCGCGGCTCGCCTTCCGTCGGGTTCGAGTGCGCGAGCTCATCGACGAGGAGGATGGCCGGACGGCGCGTGAGCGCTCCGTCGAGATCGAACTCGCGCCGCTCGATGCCGCGGTAGCGCACGGTGAGCGGCGGCAGCCGCTCGAGTCCCTCGAGCAGCCGCTCCGTCTCGACGCGACCGTGCGGCTCGATGTACCCGACCACCACGTCGACGCCCGCGGAGCGACTGCTGCGGGCCGCCTCCAGCATCGAGTAAGTCTTGCCGACCCCGGCCGATGCGCCGAAGAAGATGCGCAGCCGCCCGCGCTTGGCGCGAGCCTCCTCCGCCTGGACCTGCGCGAGCAGTCTGTCCGGATCCGGCCGTGCTTCGGCCATCATGCGGCTATCGTGTCACCGGGATCGGTCGAGCGCCAGGTTGAGCTCCAGCACGTTGACCCGTGGCTCCCCGAGAAACCCGAGCCACCTGCCCTTCTCGTGAGCGGCGATCAACGCCTGCACGGCGGCGAGCTGGAGCCCCCGGGCCCGGGCCACCCGGGGCGCCTGGTACTCGGCCGCCGCAACGCTGATCTCCGGATCGAGGCCGCTCGCCGACGCGGTTACCAGATCGACCGGGACGGGCGCGTGGTTCGACGGGTCGGCCGCGCGCAGCGCCTCGATCCTCGATCGGACCGCATCGGTCAGCGCGGGATTGAGGGGCCCGAGGTTCGAGCCCGTGGAGCCGAGCGCGTTGTACGGCTGAGGCGTCGTCGCCGACGGCCGGCTCCAGAAGTCCTGCGGATCGCTGAAGGCCTGTCCGATCAATCGCGACCCGATGGGGCGCCCGTCCCGAACGATGAGGCTCCCGGAGGCCTCATCCGGGAACAGCCACTCGGCGACGCCGGTCACCACGAACGGATAGGCGAGCCCGGTGATCACCGTGAGGATGAGGAGCAGCACGAGCGCCGGTCGAATGAGGCTGTTCATGGAGGTCCTCCGTTGCGGCTCGCGCCCCGGCTCATGCGAGGTGCGCCAGCGCGAGCACCATGTCGATGAGCTTGATCCCCGCGAAGGGCACGACGATGCCGCCGAGTCCGTAGACGAGGAGGTTGCGCCGCAGCAGCACCGCGGCCCCGAGCGCGCGGTACTTCACGCCCTTCAGCGCGAGCGGGATGAGGACGACGATGATGAGCGCGTTGAAGATGACGGCGGAGAGGATCGCGGAGAACGGGCTCGCGAGACGCATGACGTTGAGCGCGTCGAGCTGGGGATACGTCGTCGCAAAGGCCGCCGGGATGATGGCAAAGTACTTGGCCACATCGTTTGCGACGCTGAAGGTCGTGAGCGCACCGCGGGTCATCAGCATCTGCTTGCCGGTCTCGACCACCTCGATGAGCTTCGTCGGATTGGAATCGAGGTCGACCATGTTGCCGGCTTCCTTCGCCGCCTGCGTCCCGGTGTTCATCGCGACCGCCACGTCGGCCTGGGCGAGCGCGGGAGCGTCATTCGTCCCATCTCCGGTCATCGCGACGAGTCGGCCCTGCGCCTGATGATCGCGGATGAGATGCAGCTTCGCCTCCGGTGTCGCCTCGGCGAGGAAATCATCCACGCCCGCCTCCGCAGCGATCGCCGCGGCGGTGAGCTTGTTGTCCCCGGTGATCATCACGGTCTTGATGCCCATCCGGCGCAGCTCGGCGAAGCGCTCGCGGATGCCGCCCTTGACGATGTCCTTGAGCTCGATGATCCCGAGCACCCGGCCGGCATCGCTCACGAGGAGCGGCGTGCTACCCCGCCGGGCGATCTCATCCACCGTCCCGAGAAGTCCCTTCGGGAACGCCTGGCCGAGACCTTCCACGTGCTTGCGGATCGCATCCGCCGCGCCCTTGCGGATCTGACGAGCGCCGATGTTCACGCCGCTCATGCGCGTGTGGGCGGAGAACGGCACGAACTCCGCGGAGAGCGTGCGCAAGTCGCGCTCGCGCAGGCGGAAGCGCTGCTTGGCGAGCACCACGATGCTGCGCCCCTCGGGGGTCTCATCGGCAAGCGAGGCGAGCTGCGCGGCATCCGCGAGCTCCTCCTCCGCGACGCCCTGGACCGGAATGAACGCCGCAGCCTGGCGATTGCCGAGCGTGATCGTGCCGGTCTTGTCGAGCAGCAGCACGTCCACATCGCCCGCGGCCTCCACCGCGCGGCCGGACGTGGCGATCACGTTCGCCTGCATCATGCGGCTCATGCCCGCGACACCGATCGCCGACAGCAATCCTCCGATCGTCGTCGGGATCAGGCAAACGAGGAGCGCGATGAGCGCCGTGATGGTGACCGCCGTCCCGAGCTTGGTCACCGCGACGCCGTAGAGCGAGTACGGCAGCAGCGTGGCGGTCGCGAACAGGAACACCAGGGTGAGCGCGACGAGCAGGATCGTGAGGGCGATCTCGTTCGGCGTCTTCTGCCGCTTGGCGCTCTCGACCATCGCGATCATCCGGTCGATGAAGGTCTCGCCCGGATTGGCCGTCACCTGGACCACGATCCAGTCCGAGAGCACCCGCGTGCCGCCCGTCACCGCGGAGAAATCCCCGCCGGATTCGCGGATGACGGGCGCGGACTCCCCGGTGATCGCGCTCTCATCGACGGATGCCGCGCCCTCGATGACCTCCCCGTCCGCCGGGATGTAATCGCCCGCCTCGACGAGGATCACCTCGCCCCGGCGCAGCTGGTCGGCGCGCACTCGGGCGTAGATCGTCCGATCGCTCGCGCTCGCGAGCCGCTTCGCGACCACCGCCTGCTTCAGCCCCCGGAGCGAGGCGGCCTGCGCCTTGCTCCGCCCCTCGGCGAGCGCCTCGGCGAAATTCGCGAACAGCACGGTGAACCACAGCCACAGGGAGACGTTGAAGATGAACCACGCCGGCGCCTCCCCGTGCCCGCCGAGCGCCTGCAGCCACAGCGCCGTCGTGAGAATGCTCCCGATGTAGACGATGAACATCACCGGGTTGCGCCACTGGATCCGCGGATCGAGCTTGCGGCAGGCATCGAGAATCGCCGGCCACATGAGCGTCCGATCGAACATCGAGAGCCGGCGGCCCACGGCCGCGGCCCCGCGCTGCGGAGTCGAATCCGGACCGCGGCCGAGGGCCGTGCCCGTCTCGCGAGTGAGCTCGGACACCTCAGCTCCTCCAGAGCATCAGATGCTCAACGACCGGCCCCAGCGCGAGCGCGGGCACGAACGTCAGCGCCCCGACCAGGATCACGGTGCCGATCAGCAGGACGACGAACGTCGGTCCGTGGGTGAGCATCGTGCCGGCCGTCACGGGCACGCGCTTCTTCGCCGCGAAGGACCCGGCGACCGCGAGCACCGCGACGATCGGCCAGTAACGGCCGAGCCACATCACGATTCCGAGCACCGAGTTATAGAAGAGGGTATCGGCGGAGATCCCGGCGAACGCGCTGCCGTTGTTGTTGCTCGCGGAGGTGAACGTATAGAGGATCTCGGAGAAGCCGTGCGGCCCCGGATTGGCGACCCCGGCCTGGCCGGCCGCGACGCTGACACCGATCGCCGTGCCGATGAGCACGATGAAGGGCATCACGAGGATCGCGACCGCGCTCATCTTCATCTCGAACGCCTCGATCTTCTTGCCGAGGTACTCGGGCGTGCGGCCGATCATGAGACCGGCGATGAAGACGCCGATGACGGCGAAGATGAGCATCGAGTAAAGGCCGGTCCCGACGCCGCCGAACACCACCTCGCCCAGCATCATGTCGAAGAGCGTGACGAACCCCCCGAGCGGGGTGAACGAGTCGTGCATGGAGTTCACGGCACCGCACGAGGTGACGGTCGTCGTCGTCGCGAACACGGCGGACGCCCCGATGCCGAAGCGAGCCTCCTTGCCCTCCATGTTTCCTCCGGGCTGCAGGGCCGTCGCCGCCTGATCGACGCCGAGCGCGGCGAGCCGCGGATTGCCGAGCTGCTCGCTGCGCACGGCGACGACGACGAGCGCCACGTAGAGGATGACCATCGCCGCGAGGATGGCCCAGCCCTGGCGGGTGTCCCCCACCAGGCGTCCGAAGGTGTACGTGAGCGCGACAGGAATCAGGATCTCGGCGAGCATCGCGAAGAAATTCGAGACCGCGGTCGGATTCTCGTACGGATGCGCGGAGTTGGCGTTGAAGAACCCGCCTCCGTTCGTGCCGAGCTGCTTGATGGCCTCCTGCGAGGCGACGGGGCCCATCGGCAGGGTCTGCGTCCGCGTCGTCACGTTCTCCATGACCGGGTTGCCCGCCTTGTCCTTGACCGGGTTACCCGCCGCATCGAGCTTCGGCTGCTGGTATTGCAGGGTCTCGAGGGTCGTCACGTCCCGATCGGCGCTGAAGTTCTGGATGACGCCCTGCGAGACGAAGATCAGCGCGAGGGCGAAGGAGAGCGGCAGCAGGATGTAGAGCGTCGTGCGCGTGAGGTCGACCCAGAGGTTGCCGATCGACTTCGCCTCGCGCAGGGCGAAACCGCGGATGAGCGCGATCGCGACGATGATGCCGGAGGCGGCCGAGAGGAAGTTCTGCACCGCGAGCCCCGCCATCTGCGTGAGATCGCTCATCGTCGTCTCGCCCGAATAGCCCTGCCAGTTGGTATTGGTGATGAAGCTCACCGCGGTATTGAACGAGGAGTCCGGGGAGACGTTCGCGAAGCGCTCGGGGTTGAGGGGAAGCCAGAGCTGCAGGCGCTGCAGGCCGTAGACGACGAGCGCCCCGAGCGCGTTGAACAGGACCAGTGCGACGGCATACTGCTTCCAGCCCATCCGCGCCGCCGGATCGATGCCGCAGAGCCGGTAGATGAGGCGCTCGAGCGGTGC
>JASHTK010000200.1 GCA_030040575.1 Gammaproteobacteria bacterium | reverse complement strand
CGGCGCCGGGCGCCGGACGACGGGCGGCGCCACGATCGGGACGCGTGGCGTCGGGAACCCGCAGGGCCGACTTAGGGACGCGCAAGCGCCGTGAGCCAGGTCGTCGGCGCTGAGGAGGCGAAGCCCGCGCGCGCGGCCGTCGTGGCCGCGCTCGGCGTCGTCTATGGCGACATCGGCACGAGTCCGCTCTACGCCTTCCAGCAGTCGCTCGATGCGGCCGGGTCGCACCGGCCTGCGGTGATCCTCGGCGTCGTCTCGCTCATCTTCTGGAGCCTCGCGCTCTCGGTGACCCTCAAGTACGTCATCGTGATGATGCGTGCCGACAACGACGGGGAGGGCGGCATCCTCGCCCTGTTCGCGCTCGCGCAGCGCAGCCTCACCCAGTTCGGCGCGTGGCCGAAGATCGCGGTGAGCCTCGCGCTCGCCGGCACGGCGCTTTTCTTCTGCGATGCGCTCATCACCCCGGCGATCTCCGTTCTGAGCGCGGTCGAGGGCTTGGAGCTCGTCGATCCGGACTTCTCGCACGCGGTGATTCCGATCACGCTCGTCATCCTCGTCGCGCTCTACGGCATCCAGCGGCGGGGGACGGCGCGCGTCGGGCGCGCGTTCGGCCCCATCATGGTCGTGTGGTTCGCGGTGCTCGGCGTCTCGGGCGCGCTCGCGATCCTCGCCCGCCCCGGGGTGCTCGTCGCGGTCGATCCGCGCTACGCCGTCGCGCTGTTGTGGCGCAACCCGGGCCTCGCGCTCGCGATCATCGGCGCGGTCTTCCTCGCCATCACCGGGGGTGAGGCGCTCTACGCCGACATGGGCCACTTCGGCAAGGCCCCGGTACGCCGCGCCTGGTTCGGCCTGGTCTGGCCCGCCCTGGTCCTCAACTACTTCGGGCAGGGGGCACTCCTTCTCGGAGCGTCGGGTGCGGTGACGAGGCCGATGTACGCGCTCGTCGGCCCGACCCTGCTGCCGTTCATGCTGGCACTCGCGACCGCCGCGACCGTCATCGCATCCCAGGCCGTGATCTCCGGCACGTTCTCGGTCGCGCGCCAGGCCGTGCAGCTCGACATGCTGCCGCGCATGCGGATCCTGCAGACGTCGGCGCTCGAGCAGGGACAGATCTACGTGCCGGTCGTGAACACCTTGCAGCTCGTGGCGGTGATCGGGTTTGTCCTCGGATTCGGATCCTCGGACGCTCTCGGCGGCGCGTACGGCGCGGCGGTCGTCGGGACGATGTTCATCACGACGATCCTCGGCGCCTTCGTCGCGAGCACTCAGTGGGGCTGGCCGAAGTGGTGCGTGGCGGGGCTGTTCGGCATCCTGCTCACCATGGATCTGGTGTTCGTCCTCGGCAATCTGACGAAGGTCGAGGCCGGCGGGTGGGTTCCCCTCACGCTCGCGATGATCGTGTTCACGATCTTCTCCATCTGGCGCAACGGCCGGATCGACCTGCGCCACGCGCTCGGACAGCTCGCGGTGCCGCTCGACAAGCTGCCCGTGTTCCTGGAAGGGGTGCCCCGCGTCGCGGGTACGGGCGTGTTCCTCGCGAGCCACCCCTCGTTCGCTCCCTCGGCGCTCCTGCGCAACGTCGAGCACAACAAGGTGGCGCACGAGCGCAGCCTCATCATCAACTTTGAGATCATGCGCACGCCGCGCCTCAGCCGCGCGGACCGCGTCCGCGTCCACGAGCTGATGCCGGGCGTGTTCGCGGTGACCGCGTACTTCGGCTTCATGGAGACGCCGGACATGCGGGAGGCGCTCAGGGCCTGCCGCGCCCATGGCCTGCGCGTGTATCTCGAGGACTGCTCCTTCTTCATCGGACAGCACGTCGTGATCGCGCGGCCCCGGCCGGGATGGCAGGGGCTCAAGCGGCGGCTGTTCGCGCGCATGCAGCGCCGCAGCGCGAGCTCCGCGGAATTCTTCCGCATGCCGGTGCGGGACGTGGTGACGCTCAACACCGTCGTGGAGATTTGATGGCGCTCGATCCGGCCCGGACGCTGATCTCGCTCATCGTCGCGGTCGCCGCGAACGGCGTCATCGGCCGCGACAGCGACATGCCGTGGCACCTGCCGGACGATCTGCAGCGCTTCAAACGCCTGACGATGGGCAAGCCCATGCTGATGGGACGGAAGACCTTCGAGTCGATCGGCAAGGCGCTGCCGGGCCGCACGAGCCTCGTGCTCACGCGCTCGCGCGAGTGGTCGGCCGCCGGGGCGGTCGTCGTGCATTCGCTCGATGAGGCGGTCGATCGGGCGGCGGAGCTCAGCGCCGGGCGGGCCGGTAGCGTGCCGGCCGCGCAGGCGGGCGAGACGGCCGAGCTCATCGTCGTCGGGGGAGCGGAGATCTATCGGCTCGCGCTGCCGCGCGTGCGGCGCATCTATCTCACGCGGCTGCTCACGAGCATCGAGGGCGATACGGTCTTTCCACGCCTCGAGGAGCTCGCTGAGCCCGCCTGGCGCGAAACGCATCGCGAGCTGCATCCGGCGGACGCGCGGCACGCTCATCCGATGGCCTTCTGCGTGCTCGAGCGCGTGCCGAATGGCCACCTCTCCAGGGCGCCGTGAGGCTCACAGCCGCTCGAGGATCAGCCTCCGAGCGAGCTCGAGGTCGAGCGTTCGCCCCGCCGCGGCCGCTCCCGCGCCGCCGGCGGCCCCCGAGCGCCGCTCGAGCTCATCGAGAATCTCCTGCTGCACGGCGCCGCGCCGCAGCGCCTCGGCGTAGGAGATCTCAGGGTGGAACATCACCATCGAGTAGCGTGGAATGAACCGCTCGGGAAAGCGCCGCTCGAGCTCGAGCGCCCAGGTCTTCTGCCTCAAGAACCGGGGATCGAGCACGCGCTCGCGCATCTCCCCGTAGTTCTCGATCGCCATCCGCGCGATCGCCGCGGCGCTCGGGCGCCGCTCGGCCTCGAAGGCCGCGAACAGCGACTCCCAGCTCTCGTGCCGATCGAGCAGCGCATCGAGCACCTGGCAGTCCTCGAACGCGGCGTTCATCCCCTGGCCGTGGAACGGGACGATCGCGTGCGCGGCATCGCCGATGAGCAGCACCTTGCCGCCCGCGTGCCAGGGCTCGGCATGGAGGGTGCCGAGACGGCCCTGCGGATGCTCGCGGAATTGCCGCGGCAGGTCCGGAATGAGCGGCGCGGCGTCGGGAAACTCGCCGGCGAAGAACTCCTGCACGTCCGGCTCGGATTGCAGCGAGGCGAAGCTTCGCGGTCCCGTGCGCGGCAGGAACAGGGTGGCCGTGAAGCTGCCGTCCGTGTTGGGGAGCGCGATCAGCATGAATCCGTGGCGGGGCCAGATATGCAGCGCCTCGGGCTCGAGCACGTGCAGTCCCATCGGCGCATCGAGCCCCGCCGGCGTCGCGAGTCCCGCCGGCGCACGGTGCCCGACCGCGCGGTGCCCCACTGCGGACGGAATCGACAGCTCCTTGTAATCGTGGTCGAGAAACTCCTCGCGTGCGCGGATGAGCCCGCGCTCGCCGAGGCTCGCGCAGACCGACGACCCGGCCCCGTCCGCCGCGAGGGTGGGCGCGAGCGCAACCTCGTACGCGCGGCCGGAGGCGCCCTCGCGCAGCCAGAGCGAATCGCCCGATGGATCGGTCCCGCGGCAGGCCTCGCCGAAGCGGAACGTCACGCCCCCACGGCGTGCCGCCTCCTCGACGAGCAGGCGGTTGAGCGCGCCGCGTCCGATCGAGTAGATGACCTCCTCCGGGCGCTGTCCGTACGGCAGCAAGGCGGGTGTCGCGCCGCGCTCGTGCACCATGCGGCCCCGCATGGGGATCGTGAGCGGCCACACGCGCTCCATGACGCCGGCGCGCTCGAGTGCGCGGATCCCGCGCGCGGCGAGCGCGAGATTGATGGAGCGACCCGCCTCGGCGGGAGCGGCCCGCGGATCGCCGCGGCGCTCGTACACGGTGACCGCAAAGCCGCGGCGCGCGAGCAGAATGGCGAGCAGGGGGCCCGCGAGGCCGGCGCCGACGATGTTGACGGACTGCGCGCGCATCTCAAGGAGCGGCGATCGCGGGACGACGCATCAGGGCATGGCGCTGAGCGCCTGCGCGAGCCGCTCGGCGAAGTGAGCGACGTCCTCGAAGCGGTTGTAGAGCGGTGCCGGCGCGACGCGCAGGATGTCGGGCTCGCGCCAGTCGCAGAGCACGTCGCGGGAGCGGAGCGCGTGGACGATGCGTCGTCCCCGCTCGGGCGATCCGCCGATGCGGATCGACAGCTGAGCGCCGCGCGCGGCCGGAGCGCGCGGGGTGAGGAGCGTGACGGGCAGCGGCTCGAGCAGCCGCTCGAGAAAGCCGGTGAGCGCGACCGACTTCACCCGCAACCGATCGATGCCGGCGTCCTGAAAGATCGCGAGAGAGGCGATGAGCGGCGCACTCGAGAGGATCGGCGGATTACTCACTTGCCAGCCGTCGGCGCCCCGGGCGGCCCGGAACTCGGGACCCATCTGAAAGCGCGTCGCCGGATC
This sequence comes from Gammaproteobacteria bacterium, assembly GCA_030040575.1. Taxonomy (GTDB): domain Bacteria; phylum Pseudomonadota; class Gammaproteobacteria; order Steroidobacterales; family Steroidobacteraceae; genus JASHUC01. Next base: position 4,849 of record JASHTK010000200.1, on the reverse strand, counting down.
GTGTCCCCACCAACCCGCGAGGCGCGGCGGGCCGGGCGCGGCGCCGTGGCGCTCGTGAACAAAGCAGCCGCCGACGGCCCCGGGCCCCGCGTTCAAATATTTGTAGCTGCACCAGACCGCGAAGTCCGCGTCCGACTCGTGCAGCTCGAGCGGCACGTTGCCGATCGCGTGCGCGAGATCGAAGCCTACGACGCATCCGGCGCGGCGCGCGGAGCGGGCGATGGCGGCGAGGTCGAACGCCTGGCCGGTGAGATACTGGACGCCGGGCCACAGCACGAGCGCGATCTCATCGCCGCGCGCGCGCAGGGTCTCCTCGATCGCCGACGGGGCGATGAGGCCGTTGCCCGGTTCCGGCGCGAGCTCGATCAGCTCCGAGCGCGGGTCGAGCCCGTGCCAGGCGATCTGCGAGGCAACGGCATGCCGGTCGGAGGGGAAGGCGCCCGCCTCGATGAGGATCCGGGTACGCCGGCCCGCCGGGCGATAGAAGCTCGCGAGCATCAGGTGCAGATTGACGGTGAGCGAGTTCATCGCGACGACCTCGCCCGGCCGCGCGCCCGCGAGCCGCTCGAGCCCGGAGCGCAGCTGCTCGTGGTACGGGATCCACGGACGGCGCGCACCGTCGTGGCCGAGCACTGCGAGCCGGCCCCAGTCCTCGAGCTCCTCGGCGACGATCGCGCGCGCGGCGCGCGGCAGGGGCCCGAGCGAGTGGCCGCAGAGGTACACGAGCGGAGCGCCGCCGGGGCCCTCGGGCAGCACGAACTGCCGGGCGAGCTCGCGGAGCGGATCGGCCGCATCGTGCAGGCGTGCGCCGGCGAGCGTCTCGGAGCTCATGAGCGGCACCTCCCGAATCGGAGCTCGCGGCGCGAGCCTCGCGATTCGCGCCTCACCGCGGTGGGCTCTCGAGCGCGTAGAGCAGCGGGCGGCTCGGCACGGCATCCCCGCCGAGGGCGGGCACCTGCAGCTCGAGCAGGTACTCGCCGTCCGCCGCCGAGTCCGGCACGTAGGCGAGCTCCGTGACGGTGCAGTGAGCGCGCCGCGCGAGCGGCAGCTCGCGCGCTCCGGGCGGCAGGCCGAAGAAGATGCGATGGGCGGTGAGGCGTCCCGCGTCGTCGATCCGGTCGATCGAGGGCAGATCGACGACCAGGTGCTCGATCCCGCGGTCGACGAGCCACTGCGCCGCTTCACGGGAGAGATAGGGCGCCGCGCCTTGCGTGTAGTCGCGGTGGCGCTTGTCCGGGGGATTCGGGAGAGTGCGCAAGACGAGCGCGCGCGCGGGCGCGCCCGAGGCGAGCAGGTCCGAGCCGCCCGAGATGCCGCGCGCCGTCCAGGCCGCCGCGAGCAGCCGGCGCGTGACCAGCTCATCTTGCGGCCGGGGCGCCGGGTCGCTCGTCTCGCCGCTCTCCTGCGGCCGGTCCGGTGCGACGGTGAGGAGCGCCGCCGGGAGCCATCCCGCCGGCACGACGCGGAACGCATCGAGCGGCTGCGTCGTGAGATGTCCCACGCACTCGGTGTGCGTGCCGTTGCAGTGCGGGGTGAGCGTGAGGGTGCTGCAGTTACAGCTCGCGCCGGCCGCGACGCTGCCCGTAAAGCCGGGGACCACGAGCGGACGCGCGCTCGCGCGCGGCGCGCCGAAGTGGCGGGGCTCCTCTCCGGTGAACTCGACCTCGATCGCGAGGCTCACCGGCCGGTCGAGATCGACCGTGGACTCGGCGCGGCCGAGGCGCACCCGAGCCTTCAACCGGCGCGCTCCAGCACCGCTCCGCAGCGCACGCACGTGCGCAGCTCGCGGCTCGAGAAGAATCGCTCGAACACCGGCGCAAACTGCGTCTCGATGTCCGTGAGCGTGAAGAACTCCTCGTAGAGCAGGTGACCGCAGCGCTCGCAGTACCACTGCAGCCCGTCCTGCTCGCCGGGACGTCGGTCGCGCTCGATCACCAGGCCAACCGTGTCGGGGAAGCGTTGCGGGGAGTGCGGCAGGCGCGGCGGGATCAGCAGGATCTCGCCCGCGCGGATCGGCACATCGACGATCGCGCCCTGCTGCACGGTCTTCAGGAGCATGTCGCCCTCGATCTGGTAGAAGAACTCCTCGCCCGGGTCGACGTGAAAGTCCTGCCGCGAATTCGGTCCGCCCACGACCTGGATGATGAGCTCGCTCTCGCGCCAGATGCGCTTGTTGCCGACGGGCGGCTTGAGCAGTCGGCGATGCTCCTCGATCCAGCCGCGCAAGTCGAGCGCTCGGAGCAAAGAGGGGCTCTGCGGTGGTGCGGGCGTCTGCGGCGGCGGGGAGGACTTTGGCGGCACTCGAGTTGGCATGGCGAAGCCCCTTGCTCAGGACTCATCGGGCGCCCGGTAGCCGGTGCACGGCACGCTCACCGGACTCGCCTCCACATCGAGGCGCATCGCCGTGAGGGCGCCTCCCCACACGCACCCGGTGTCGAGCCCGATCACCCCGTGGGCGTTCACGTAGCCGAGCGCGGACCAGTGGCCGAAGATGATACGCGCGTCCCGGCTCGCGCGTCCGGCGAGCTCGAACCACGGGCGGTAATCCGAGCGAGCCTTGGCGGGGGGGCCTTTCATCGCGAGATCGATGCGCCCGTCCGCGGTGCACACGCGCAAGCGCGTGAGGACGTTCACGACGAAGCGCAGGCGATCGGCGCCCGTGAGCTCCTCGCTCCAGCGGTCCGGCCGATCCCCGTACATCTGCCGCAGGAAGGCGCGCGGATCGCGGCGCAGGGCGGACTCGACCTCCCGCGCGAGCGCGATCGTGCGGTCGGCGGACCATTGAGGCACGAGGCCCGCGTGCACCAGCAGATCACCGCGGTCGAGGTGGGCGAGGGGACGCTCGAGCAGCCACTCGATGAGCTCGTCCCGGTCGGGCGCGGCGAGCACCTCATCGAGCGTGTCGCCGCGCTTCGCGGCCGCGCGCCCGCCGAGGGCGAGCGCGAGCAGATGCAGGTCGTGATTGCCGAGCACGACCACCGCGTTGTCGCCGAGCGAGCGGACGTGGCGCAGCGCCTGCAGGGAGCGCGGGCCGCGATTGACGAGGTCGCCGACGAACCACAGCTGATCCCGGTCGGCCGAGTACCCGATGAGCTCGAGCAGCGCGCGCAGCTCGTCGGCGCAGCCCTGGATGTCCCCGATCGCATAGCGCATCGCGAGGCTCGCGCCGCCGCGCGTCAGTGCAACACGCCGGGCATCGCGAGGCGGAAGGGCGCGATCGGCGCATCGAAGCTGTGGCCGTCCTCGGCGATCATCTGATAGCTGCCCTGCATCACGCCGACCGGCGTCTCGATCATCGCGGCGCTCGAGTAGCGAAAGCCCTGCCCGGGCTTCAAGTACGGCTGCTCGCCCAAGACGCCATCGCCGCGGACTTCCCGCACCTTCCCGTTCGCATCGGTGATGATCCAGTGGCGCGTGAGCAGCCGGGCGGGCGTCGAGCCCTCGTTGCGGATCGTGATCGTGTAGGAGAACACGTACCGCGTCTTCACCGGATCCGACTGCTCGGCGACGAACGCGGTCTCGACGTCGACGCGGATCCGGTGGCCGGCCGCTCGCTCGGCCTCATCCGGCGTGTTCATCTCGACCTGCCGATGCGCATGGCGAGCACGTCGCACGGCGCGGCGTGCAGGACGGTGTCCTCGGTGAGGTTGAGGAGGATGGACGGCCCGTGGCGCTCGCGGCTGCTCACGACGATCAGATCGATGTGGCGCTCGCGCGCGCTGCGGACGATCTCCGCCTTGACGTTGCCCGCCTCGACGCGGCACGACTGCACGGGGATCCCGGTCTCAGCTGCGAGGGCGGCGAGCTGGTTGCGCGAGCGCGTGAGCAGCTCCTCCTCGATCTCGATGGCCGGCATCAACGTCTCGGCCATCGGCTCGACCGGCACGTATTCGACGACGTGGAGCAGCTCGAGCTCCGCACCGAGCGCGCCGGCGAGCGCTTGCGCCCGGCGCACGATGGAGGGGCTATCCTCGTTGAGCTCGATCGCGAGCAGGATGCGGCGATAGACGGTCATGGAAGGATTTCCGCATGCAGTCATCGCTGGGGCGTCTCTCCGGCCCCTGCATCCTAACCCATCGAGGGAGGGGAGGGCGACCGATGCCGCGCCGCTTGCGCCGCGGCGCAGGCGAGATCGTTGAATGCCCGCGGGATGAGCGTCTCGGGGCGCGACCCCGGATCGAGTCCGCACGCCTCGATCTGCTCGGGGCTCACGAGCCCCTTCAGCGCGTTGCGCAGGGTCTTGCGCCGATGGGCGAAGGCCGCGGCGACCACCTTTCCATAATCCGGCGCCACGGCAAAGGCGGGCCGCCCCAGCACCTCGAGGCGCACGATCGACGACCACACCCGCGGCGGCGGCTGAAAGGCGCCCGGGCCGATATCGAACAGCCGCTCGGCGCGAACCCGCGGGGCGAGCATGACGGTGAGCCGGCCGTAATCCGCCGTCCCCGGCCGCGCCGTGATCCGGGCGACGACCTCCCGTTGCAGCATGAAGTGCATGTCCTCGATGCAGCCGCTGCCCTCGAGGAAGTGAAAGAGCAGGGGGGTCGAGAGGTTGTACGGCAGGTTGCCGACGAGCCGGAGCCTTGCGCCGCGCCGGCGCGCGAGCGCCTCCACATCGAGCTCGAGCGCGTCCGCCGTATGCAGCACGAAGTGGGCATCGGATGCGAACTCGGTGTGGAGGCGTGTGGCGAGATCCCGATCGATCTCGATGGCATCGAGCGTCGCGAGCTCCGCCGCGAGGAGTCGGCGGGTGAGCGCGCCGCGGCCGGGGCCAATCTCGACGAGATGGTCCCCCGGGCGCGGATCGATCACGCGGGCGATCCGCTCGATCACCGCGGGATCATGGAGG
>JASHTK010000199.1 GCA_030040575.1 Gammaproteobacteria bacterium | reverse complement strand
AAGCCGATCCTCCTCACCACGCTCGCCGCTCTGCTCGCCGCCGCCGCGATCCCCGCCACACGTGACGCCGGGCTGCGGGCGATCGGCTCAGCGCTCGTCGTGCACGACCGGCTCACGCCTGCGGATGTGATCGTGATCGCGAGCGATGCGGATGAAGCGGGACTGCTCGAGGCGGCCGACCTCGTTCACGAGGGGATCGCCCCGCGAGTCGCGCTGTTCATGGCGCCGCAGACGCCCGCGGAGCTCGAGTTCGCGAAGCGTGGCTTTCCGCTGCCCGACTGGACGAGGGCGGCCGTTCGGGAGCTCGGCGAGCTTGGCGTCGGCTTGGTGGAGCGGATACCCGGGCCGGTCGAGGGCACGAACGACGAGGCCCGCGACCTGCCCTCGTGGTGCCGCGCGAGGCAGTACCGCACCATCGTCTTTGTGAGCACGTCGGATCACTCACGGCGCACGCGCCGCGTGCTCCGCCGCACCATGCGCGGCAGCCCGACGCGGGTCATCCTCTGGTACTCGCGGTACTCGACCTTTGATCCGAACGCCTGGTGGCGCACGCGCGGCGGCACGCGCACCGCCATCATCGAGGGCGAGAAGCTGCTGCTCGACGTGCTGCGCCATCCGCTCGACTGAGAGGAATGCCGGGGCGGATTGGCCGAGCACGTGCGTCTTGTGTGATCATGCGCGCCACTTTTGACCGGCGCTTGCCGCTGTCGCACCCGACCGTTCCGGAGCTGACTTGAAAAGGACCGACCCCTTCGGCTTCGCTCGCGAGCTCGTGACGGGCTGGGACGCCGTCGCGATCGTCATCGTGATCGGCCTCGTCGTGCTGCTCGGCGAGGCGAGCCGCGGGCTCCTCGAGCCGCTCGCGAAGCTCAACGCCGCGCCGGTCTCCCTCGATCCGGTGCATCTCCCGCTCTACGCGGCGCGCACGACGCTCAGGATGTTCGCGGCGCTCGTGCTCTCGCTCACCTTCACCTTCACGTACGCGACCCTTGCGGCGAAGAGCCCGCGCGCCGGCAAGGTCCTCGTGCCGATCCTCGACATCCTGCAGTCCGTGCCGATCCTCGGGTTCATCTCGATCACGGTCGTCTTTTTCATGTCGCTCGTGCCCGGCCGGGTTCTCGGCGCCGAGTTCGCCGCGATCTTCGCGATCTTCACCAGCCAGGCGTGGAACATGGCCTTCAGCTTCTACCAGTCGCTGCGGACGGTGCCGATCGAGCTCGTCGAGGCGGCCGACTCCTTCCACCTCTCGGCCTGGATGAAGTTCTGGCAGGTGGAGGTCCCCTTCGCGCTGCCCGGCCTCATCTGGAACACGATGATGTCGATGTCCGGAGGGTGGTTCTTCGTCGTCGCCTCCGAGTCGATCCAGGTGGGCCACACCTCGCTCGCCTTGCCGGGCGTCGGCACGTACATCGCGATCGCGATCGACCGGCGCAATCTCGCGGCGATCGGCTGGGCGATCGCCGCGATGCTCATCGTCATCCTGCTCTACGACCAGCTGCTGTTCCGCCCGCTCGTCGCCTGGGTCGATCAGCTGCGCTACGAGCAGGAGCCGAGCGGCCGGCCGCCTCGCTCCTGGGCGCTCACCGTCATGCAGCGCTCGCGGCTCGTCTCGGCGGTGACGGGCGGGTTCTCGGCCGCGGTGCGCTGGACGAGCTGGGCCATGCCGCTCGGTCAGCCGGGGGAGCTGCCGCTCGCCGCGGAGACGCGCCGCCGCAGGGACTACGCCGACTACGCCTGGCTCGTCGCGATCGGCGCCGTCGTGATCTTCGGCCTCTGGCACATCATCCGCGAGCTCATCGCCTCGACGACGCTCGAGGAGGCGGAGACCGTGTGCGGCCTCGCGCTGCTCACCATGGCGAGAGTGTTCGTCCTGATCGCGCTCGCGAGCCTGATCTGGGTCCCGATCGGCGTGTGGGTCGGCTTGCGGCCCCGAGTGGTCGAGGTGGTGCAGCCGATCGCGCAGTTCCTCGCGGCCTTTCCCGCGAACCTGCTCTTCCCGCTCGCCGTGTACGGGATCGTCGTGTGGCGATTGAATCCGGACGTGTGGCTGAGCCCGCTCATGATCTTAGGCACGCAGTGGTACATCCTCTTCAACGTCATCGCGGGCGCCTCGGTGATGCCGACGGAGCTGCGCTACGCCGCCGAGAACCTGAGCGTCGGGGGGTGGCTCTGGTGGAGGCGCGTCGCGATCCCGGCCGTCTTCCCCTACTTCGTGACCGGCGCCATCACGGCCTCGGGGGGGTCCTGGAACGCGGCGATCGTCGCGGAGGTCGCCACCTGGGGCCGCACGGAGGTGCGCGCCCACGGCCTCGGCGCCTACATCGCCGATGCGACCACGGCCGGGGATTTCCACCGCATCGTGCTCGGCATCGTCACGATGAGCCTGTTCGTCGTCGCCATCAATCGGCTCTTCTGGCGGCCGCTGTATTATTACGCCGAGCGCCGATTCCGGCTCGGCTGACCGCGACACCGCCCATGAACGCCGCCGTCCCGCTGCTACAGGTCCACGACGTGAGCAAGGCCTTCCCCAAGCCCGAGGGCGAGCACCTCGTGCTGCAGGGCGTGAACCTCGAGGTGGCGACCGGCGAGATCGTGGGACTTCTCGGCCGCTCGGGCTCGGGCAAGTCCACCCTGCTGCGCCTCATCGCCGGCCTCTCC
>JASHTK010000198.1 GCA_030040575.1 Gammaproteobacteria bacterium | reverse complement strand
TGCCCCCACCGCCGCCCCCGCCGCCGCTGCCCGCTGCCTGAGCGCGCGCCGGGCGGGCTCTCAAGCTCCGGCGCGGACCGCCGGCCGGACCGCGCCGATGCTAGACTGCGCGCCCGGATCTTCGAGCCGTCGGAGTGATCTCGCATGGGCAAAGGTGACCGCAGGACCCGCCGTGGGAAGCTCTACCGAGGGTCGTTCGGCAAGTCCCGGCCGAAGCACCCGCGGAAGAAGCGCAAAGAGGTCGCCCCCAAGCGATAGAGGCTCAGCCCCGCTCAATCCGCGGGCGCGCGTCGCCGCGCGGGCAACGGCCGCTTGCCGCTCGCCACGTCGGCGAGCACCTCGACGACGAGCGCGCGCTCGGCCGCCTGCACGCGCGCCGCAAGCGTCTCGTCCGTGTCGTCGCGCTCGACCGGTACGCGCACCTGCGCGAGCAGGGGGCCGGTGTCGTACCCGCCATCCACGAGATGAATCGACGCGCCGCTGACGCGCTCTCCGGAGGCGAGGACGGCGCGGTGAACGCGCGCGCCGTACATGCCCTGCCCGCCGAACCGCGGCAGCAGCGCCGGATGGGTATTGAGGATGCGCCCCGCGAACCGCTCGAGCGTCACCGGGCCGAGCCTCTTCATGTACCCGGCGAGCAGGATGAGGTCGATCTGTCGTTCCTCGAGCGCGGCGCACAGGGCGCGGTCGAGCTCCCGCGGGTCCGGATGCGTGGCGCCGGAGAGGTGCACGGCCTCGACGCCGGCGAGGCGGGCGCGGCGCAACGCGCCCGAGGCGGCGTTGTTGCTGATCGCGAGCGCGACGCGCGCGGCGATCTGCCCCGCCGCGCAGGCATCGAGGACGGCCTGCAGGGTCGTGCCCTCGTGCGAGGCCAGCACGGCAATGTTCACAGCAGCCCGTCCAGCTCTTTGAGGGGTCCGGCGAAGTGCCGCTCGTGATCGGCCACGTCCGAGACGAGTCGGAAGTCGGCGAACTCGAACCCCGGCGCGACGTGGCAGCCGGCGAGCGAGTACCCGCCGAGGCTGCGCGCCGCCTGCCAGATGCCCGCGGGCACCACGGTGACCGGCTCGTGCTCTCCGAGCCGATCGAGGATGCAACGCGCGAGAGCCCGGGCGTCGGGGTCGTAGAGGAGAAGCTCGAGCGGCGCGCCGTCGTGGAAGCTCCAGAGCTCGTCCGAGCGCACGACGTGCCAGCGGCTCACCTGGTGCCGCTCGAGCAGGTAGTAGATCGCGGTGAGCGCGCAGCGGCTGCCCTCCCGGCCCGCGACTCGGGTGGCCGAGCGATAGATCTCCCGGTACCACCCGCCTTCCGGATGGGCGGCGAGGGACAGCCGCCGAATGATCTGTCGAGCTCGCATCGTCGCGCTCGGTCGCAGGCTACCCGACGGCCTTGACCGCCTGGATGAGCTCCGCCGCCGCCTTCTGCGCGTCGCCATACAGCATGCGCGTTTGGTCGAGATAGAACAGCGCGTTCTCGATGCCCGAGAAGCCCGCGCCGCGGCCCCGCTTGATCACGATCACGTTCTTCGCCTTGTCGGCGTTGAGGATCGGCATGCCGTAGATCGGGCTCGACTTGTCGGTGCGCGCGACCGGGTTGACGACGTCGTTGGCGCCGATGATGAGCGCGACATCCGCCGTCTCGAACTCCGCGTTGATCTCGTCGAGGTCCGCGATGAGGTCGTACGGGACGCCGGCCTCCGCAAGGAGCACGTTCATGTGGCCCGGCATGCGCCCCGCGACCGGATGGATCGCGAACCGCACCATGACGCCGCGGTCGATCAGCACCTGGCAGAGCTCCCAGATCTTGTGCTGCGCCTGCGCGACCGCCATGCCGTATCCGGGGACGACGATCACCTTCTGCGCAAAGGCGAGCATCACGCCCACGTCCGACGCCTCGATCGGCTTCAGGCTTCCCGTCACCTCGCCCGTCGGGGCGCCGCCGGTGTCGCCGAATCCGGAGAAGAGCACATTGCCGAGCGAGCGGTTCATCGCCTTCGCCATGAGCTGCGTGAGCAGCGTGCCCGCGGCCCCGACGACCATGCCGGCGATGATCATGAGAGGGTTGTCGAGCGCGAAGCCCTCGAAGCCGACGGCAAGGCCCGTGAGCGCGTTGTAGAGCGAGATGACGACCGGCATGTCCGCCCCGCCGATCGGCAGCGTCATCGTGACGCCGAGCACGAGCGCGAGCAGGAAGAATGCCGTGACGGCGGCGGCCGACGCGTCGGTCCCGAGGACGACCGCCGCCCCGATCCCGACGGCGGCGGCGAGCACGAGCACATTGAGAAGCTGCTGCCCCGGGAACCTCAGGGAGCCGTGGATGAGGCCCTGGAGCTTTGCGAAGGCGATCAGGCTCCCGCTGAAGGAGATGGCGCCGATGATGCCGCCGACGACCGCGAGCGCGGTCACCGCGTAGCCGTGCGACTCGCCGCGGTACAGCTCCACCGCCGCGATGGCCGCCGCCGCGCCGCCGCCCATCCCGTTGAAGAGCGCGATCATCTGCGGCATGTCGGTCATCGCGACGCGCTTGCCGCTCACCCAGGCGATCGCCGCGCCGATCGCGATCGCGCCGAGGATGAGCGGGTAGTTCGTCATGCCCGGATACCGGAACGTCGCGAGGATCGCGAGCAGCATCCCCGCGCCGGCCCACACGATGCCGCTGCGCGCCGTGACGGGCGAGCTCATGCGCTTCAGGCCGACGATGAACAGGAACGCGGTGACGAAGTAGCTCGCCTGGATGAGCTCGGCGGCGGTGCCATCCGCCAGGCCGCCCATCTAGCGGGCCTCCCGGCCCGGGCGGCGGCTCGCTTTGAACATCTCGAGCATGCGCTCCGTGACGACGTAGCCGCCGACCGCATTCCCCGCCGCGAGCAACACGCCGGCGAAGCCGATCGCCTTCTCGAGCGGCGTCTGCGCGGCGCCGAGCGCGGCCATGGCGCCGACCAGCACGACCCCGTGCACAAAGTTCGAGCCCGACATGAGGGGCGTGTGCAGGATCACCGGCACGCGCGAGATGACCTCGTAGCCCGTGAAGGCCGCGAGCATGAAGATGTAAAGCCAGATGATGCCCATCATGGGGGTTCCCCGTCGCTGTCCGTCGATGCCCGGCCGCCCCGCGCCCTCAGCCTTCGATCTGCTTGCGCGTCGGCTCGTGCTCGATCCGCCCGTCGCGCGTGAGGCACGCTTGCGCGAACACCTCGTCGCTCCAGTCGATGGCGAGCTCGCCCTTCGCGAGCGCGGGCTGCAGGAAGTTCAGGAGATTGCGCGCGTACATCTCGCTCGCGTTGTACGCGAGCTGGCCCGGAAGATTGACCGGACCTGCGATCGTGACGCCCGCGTGGTCCACCACCTCGCCGGCGCGCGTGAGCTCGCAGTTGCCGCCTTGCTCGGCCGCGAGGTCGACGAGGACCGAGCCCGGCCGCATGCGCTCCACCGCGGCCCGGCTCACGATCCGCGGCGCCGGCCGCCCGGGCACCGCGGCCGTGGTGACGACCGCGTCGGCGGCGGCGATGCGCGAATCGAGCGCTTCCTGCTGCGTGCTGCGCTCCTCCGCGGTGAGCTCCCGCGCGTAGCCGCCCGCGCCCTCGGCGCTCACGCCGGTCTCGACGAACTTCGCGCCGAGCGATCTCACCTGCTCCCGCGTCGCGCTGCGCACGTCGTAGGCTTCCACCACCGCACCGAGCCGTCGGGCCGTTGCGATGGCCTGCAGCCCCGCGACGCCCGCACCGATCACGAGCACCTGTGCGGGACGGATCGTTCCGGCGGCCGTCGTCAGCATGGGCAGGAACTTCGGCAGGTGGTTCGCGGCGATGAGCACGGCCTTGTATCCGGCGATGGCGGCCTGCGAGGACAGGGCATCCATCGACTGGGCGCGGGAGATCCGCGGGATGAGCTCGACGGCGAAGCTCGTGATGCGGCGGTCCCGCAACGCCTTGACCTCCGCGGGTCTCGCGTACGGCTGCAGGAAGCCGACGACCACCGCCGAGGGTCTGAGCAGGCCGATCTGCTCCACCGTCGGCGACTGCACCGTGAGCAGCACGTCCGCCTGCTCGAGCAGTTGAGTGAGCGAGCCCGCCCACTCGACGCCGCCGTACAGTCCGTCCGGAAAGTTCGATCGTTCGCCGGCGCCGCGCTCCATCAAGACGCGTGCTCCGGCGCGTATGAGCTTCGCGGCCACCTCGGGAACCAGACTGACCCGAGTCTCTTGGGGCGCGCGCTCGCGCAGCGCTCCGATCGTTACGGCCATCGACAGGCGCCTCGAGGGTCGCGGCGGCGACGTCCGGGGCCGGCCAGCGACGTGGTTTTGGAAACCCTAGTGAAATGAAGCTCTTGTAACGTTGAATTCTTGCACAAAGCTGCCGTATCTTACAGCACCGATGTTGGGCATCGACCTCGATAGAGCCGACGACGGCTACCATTTCGACCTGCGGATCGTCGCTGCTCCCGCGGCGCGCGGGCTCTCCCAGCTCGTTCTGCGCACGGACGTCGCCGGCATGCCGCTCGAGTGGATCGACTACCGCGAGGCCGCCCGCCTGTATCACCAGGCCCAGGTGGCGTACACGTGCGGGTCCCTCCTCTACGCGCTCTACGGCGGCGTGAACGCACGGAGCGGATGCCGCACCGTGCTGCAGGTCAACTCGATCGTGGCGACCGTCGGGCACACCGGCAATCCGGGCAACACGCGCCATGATTACGTCCCGCCGCTCAACAATCAGACCCTGTTCCGGCGCGACGCCTACCTCTGCATGTACTGCGGAATGCGCTTCCCGGCGCGCGACCTCTCGCGCGACCACATCCGCCCTTTCAGCCAGGGCGGCACCGACACGTGGACGAATGTGGTGGCGGCGTGCCGGCGCTGCAACAATCAGAAGGCATCGCGCACGCCCGAGCAGGCGCGGATGCAGCTGATCGCCATCCCGTTCACCCCGACCTACGCGGAGTACATCTTTCTCAAGGGCCGACGCGTGCTCGCGGACCAGATGGAGTATCTGCTCGCGCACTTCCCCCGCTCGAGCCCGCTGCACGACCGCATCCAGCGCTGGCTTGCCTGAGCCGTCTTGACTCGTCGAGACCTGAAGTCGGTCCTGCTCGAGGAGCGCGTGTTTCGGCCGCCGGCGTCGTTCGCCGCGAAGGCGCGGGTGAAGGCGCGCGACCTCGAGCAGATGCGGCGCAGCGCGGCGGCGGACCCGGAGGGGTTCTGGGCGGACCTCGCGCGGCGCGAGATCCTCTGGCACACGCCCTTTACGGTGACGCTCGATCGCTCGCGCGCGCCGAACTTCGCCTGGTTCGGGGACGGCCGGCTCAACGTCTCCGTCAATTGCCTCGATGTGCACCTGAGCGAGCGCGGGCACCGCACGGCCGTCATCTTCGAGGGAGAGCCCGGCGACACCCGCCGCCTCAGCTTCCGGGAGCTGCACGCCGAGGTGTGCCGATTCGCGAACGCGCTCCGCGCGCAGCACGTGCGCCGGGGAGACCGCGTGGTCATCTACATGCCCCTCGTGCCGGAGGCGCTCGTCGCGATGCACGCGTGCGCGCGCATCGGCGCCGTGCACTCCGTCGTGTTCGGCGGCTTCTCGGCTCTCTCGCTCAAGGAGCGGATCGAGGATGCCGGGGCCCGGGTGCTCGTGACGGCGGACGGCGGCTGGCGAGGCGGCCGCCTCGTCGAGCTCAAAGCGGCTGCGGACAAGGCGCTCGAGGGCGGCTGCGCCACGATCGAGAAGGTGATCGTGTACCGGCGCACGGGCACGCCCGTCGCCATGGATCGCGCGCGCGACGTGTGGTGGCACGACTTCATCGAGGGGCACGCGCCGGTCTCGGAGCCGGAGTGGGTCGACGCCGAGCATCCTCTGTTTCTCCTTTACACCTCGGGCTCGACCGGAAGGCCGAAGGGCATCCAGCACTCGAGCGCGGGCTACCTGCTCGGCGCCAAGACGAGCTGTGAATGGGTGCTCGACGTCCGAGCGGACGATGTGTTCTGGTGTACTGCCGATGTGGGCTGGGTGACCGGACACACCTACGTCGCATATGGGCCGCTCTCGCTCGGCGCGGCCGTCGTGCTGTACGAGGGTGCGCCGGCGTGGCCCGACGGCGCTCGCTTCTGGAGGATCTGCGAGACTCACGGCGTCACGATCTTCTACACCGCGCCGACCGCGATCCGCGCGCTGATGAGGCTCGGCGATGAGCTGCCGCGGCGCCATGACCTCTCGCGCCTGCGGCTGCTCGGCAGCGTCGGGGAGCCGATCAACCCGGAGGCCTGGATGTGGTACCACCGGGTGATCGGCGGCGGGCGCTGCCCGATCGTCGATACGTGGTGGCAGACGGAGACCGGCGCGATCCTGATCGCGCCCGTGCCCGGCGTCACGCCGACCAAGCCGGGCTCGTGCACGCAGCCGCTGCCCGGCATCGACGCGGACATCGTGGACGAGCGCGGCGAGCGGGTGAGCCGGGCCGATGCGGGCGGCTACCTCGTGATCCGCAAGCCCTGGCCCGCGATGCTGCGGACGATCTGGGGCGACAACGAGCGCTACGTGCAGACGTACTGGGAGAAGTTCGGTCGGCGGTGCTACCTCGCGGGCGACGGCGCGCGCCGGGATGCGGACGGGTACTTCTGGATCATGGGCCGCATCGACGACGTGCTCAACGTCGCGGGGCATCGGCTCGGCACCATGGAGATCGAGTCGGCCCTCGTCGCGCACCCGCGCGTCGCGGAGGCGGCCGTGGTCGGCAAGCCCCACGAGATCAAGGGCGAGGCGATCCTCGCCTATGTCGTCTGCCGGGGCTCGAAGCCCGCCGGGGCCGAGGCGGCGGCGCTCCTCGAGCAGCTGCGCGCGTGGGTCGGCGAGCAGCTCGGCGCGATCGCGAAGCCCGACGAGATCCGCCTCACCGATGCGCTCCCGAAGACCCGGTCGGGCAAGATCATGCGCCGGCTGCTGCGGGCGATCGCGCGCGAAGAGCAAGTCTCCGAGGACATCTCGACGCTCGAGAATCCCGCGATTCTCGATCAGCTGCGTGGCGGCTCTGCGCCTCGTGCGGCCCGGCCCGGCCGCTCCCGACACGGCACCCCGCGCCGCGCCGCGAAGCGCCGTGGCGCGATCAAGCGGCCTTCCTCCAAGCGGCGCCCCGCAAAGGCCCGCAG
>JASHTK010000197.1 GCA_030040575.1 Gammaproteobacteria bacterium | reverse complement strand
AGCGATTTGCGAAAGACCAACACCGAACGGGATAAGATCGACCGCTTCATTGCGTAGATAGCGTTCCGCCTCTTGCGGCTCTTGGTAATTCTTCGCTGCACTCACTAAATCAGAAAGGCTGCGGAACCACGTATCATCTCCTACCACTTCCCCAAATCCAGCCGACGCCGCAAGCGCGGCGGCGGCGCGTGGCGGTGCGGAGGCCGGGACCGGCGCCGGCGCTCGCGCGGCCGCAGGCGGTGCAGGTGGCGGAGGGACCGCAGGCGCTGACGGTGCCGCAGCTGACGCGGGTGCCGCAGGTGCCGACGGTGCCGCAGCCCGCTCGGATGCCGGCGCCGGCGCATCGCTCCGTCCCGCCGGCTGCTCGGCCTCCTCGGATCGCACGGCGACCACCACGTCGCCCGCGTTCACCTGCCCGCCCTTGCTCACCACGACCCGCTCGACGACTCCTCCCACGGTCGAGGGGACGTCCATCGTCGCCTTTTCCGTCTCGAGCGTGAGGAGCGGAGTCTCCGGCTCGATCGTGTCACCGGGCTTCACCAGCACTTCGATGACGGTCACGTCCTTGAAGTTGCCCATGTCGGGCACCCGCA
The DNA here is from genome assembly GCA_030040575.1 of Gammaproteobacteria bacterium. Classification (GTDB taxonomy): domain Bacteria; phylum Pseudomonadota; class Gammaproteobacteria; order Steroidobacterales; family Steroidobacteraceae; genus JASHUC01. The sequence continues at coordinate 3,156 of JASHTK010000197.1, read as the reverse complement.
CATCGATGAGGCGACTCACGGCTGCAGCGCTCCGCAGGCTTCAGGAGAGGCGCGGATTGGGCTTCGCCGGGTCGATTCCGTAGGCGGCAATCGCCTTGGCGACGGTCGCCCGGTCGAGCTTGCCGTCGTCGGCGAGCGCCTTCAGCGCGGCGACTGTGATGAATTGCCGATCGACCTCGAAGTGCTTGCGCAGCGCCGCCCGCGAGTCCGAGCGGCCGTAGCCGTCCGTGCCGAGCGTCACGTAGCGCGAGCCGACCCACTCGCGGATCTGGTCGGGAACGTCGCGCACGTAGTCCGTCGCGGCGATCACCGGCCCCTCGCAGCCCTCGAGGCAGCGCTGCACGTACGGCACGCGCGGCGGGTCCTCGGGATGCAGGGTGTTCCAGCGCTCGCATTCGATCGCCTCGCGGCGCAGCTCGCTGAAGCTCGTCACGGAGAACACGTCCGCCGGCACGCCGTGGTCCGCCTCGAGCTGCCGCGCGGCGGCGATGCACTCGCGCAGGATCGTGCCGGACCCGAGCAGCGTCACGCGCACGCGGCCGCGGCCCCCGCTTTGCAGAGGGTAGAGCCCCTTCAAGATCCCGGCCTCGATGCCCTTCGGCATGGCGGGCTGCGCGTAGTTCTCGTTCATGCAGGTGATGTAGTAGAAGATCTTCTCCTGCTCGACGTACATGCGGCGCAGGCCGTCGTGGATGATCACGGCGAGCTCGTAGGCGTAGGTCGGATCGTAGGAGACGCAGTTCGGCACCGTGGTCGCGACGAGCTGGCTGTGGCCGTCCTGGTGCTGCAGGCCCTCGCCGGCGAGGGTCGTGCGGCCCGCCGTCGCGCCGATCAGGAACCCGCGCGCCTGGCTGTCGCCCGCCGCCCAGATGAAGTCCCCGACGCGCTGGAAGCCGAACATCGAGTAGAAGACGTAGAACGGGACCATGTTGATGCCGTGGTTGGAATAGGCGGTGCCCGCGGCGATCCACGAGCAGAGCGATCCGGCCTCGTTGATCCCCTCCTCGAGCATCTGACCTTTCTTGTCCTCGCGATAGGACATGAGCGTCTCGGCGTCCTGCGGCGTGTAGAGCTGCCCGACGGAGGAGTAGATGCCGATCTGCCGGAACAGGCCCTCCATGCCGAAGGTGCGCGCCTCATCCGGCACGATCGGCACGACCGACTTGCCGATGCCCTTGTCCTTCAGCAGGATCGTGAGCACGCGCACGAAGGCCATGGTGGTGGAGATCTCCCGGTCCGCGGTGCCATCGAGCACGGGCTGGAAGGCCTCGAGCGGCGGCAGCTGCAGGGGCGGGGCCTGGACGTGCCGCGCCGGAAGGTACCCGCCGAGCGCCGCGCGCCGCGCGTGCAGGTACCGCGCCTCCTCGGAGCTCTCCTCCGGCTTGCGGAACGGCACGCTCGTCAAATCCTCCTCCGACACCGGGATGTTGAAGCGCTCGCGAAACGTCCGCAGCGTGTCCACGTCGAGCTTCTTCTGCTGGTGCGCGATCATCTGTCCCTCGCCGCCCTTGCCGAGCCCGAAGCCCTTGACGGTCTTCGCGAGGATCACCGTCGGCTGACCCTGGTGCGTCGAGGCCGCCCAGTAGGCGGTGTAGACCTTGCGCGCGTCGTGCCCGCCGCGGTTGAGCCGCCAGATGTCCTCATCCGACATGTTGGCGACCATCGCTTTGAGCTCGGGGTACTTGCCGAAGAAGTGCTCGCGCGTGTAGGCGCCGCCCTTCGCCTTGAAGTTCTGGTACTCCCCATCGACGCACTCCTCCATCACCTTGCGCAGCAGACCCTTGTCGTCGCGGGCGAAGAGCGGATCCCAGCGCGAGCCCCACAGCACCTTGATGACGTTCCAGCCGGCGCCGAGGAAGGCGGCCTCGAGCTCCTGGATGATCTTGCCGTTGCCGCGCACCGGTCCATCGAGACGCTGCAGATTGCAGTTGATGACGAAGATCAGGTTATCGAGCTGCTCGCGCACCGGCATGGTGAGCGCGCCCATCGACTCCGGCTCGTCCATCTCCCCATCGCCCAAGAAGCACCACACCTTGCGGTCGGAGGGCTTGACGAGCCCGCGATGCTCGAGATAGCGGATGAAGCGCGCCTGGAAGATCGCCTGCATGGGGCCGAGCCCCATCGAGACGGTGGGGAACTGCCAGAACGTCGGCATGAGCCAGGGATGCGGGTAGGAGGAGAGTCCCTTGCCGCCCACCTCCTGGCGGAAGTGGTGCAGGTGCTCCTCGGTGAGGCGCCCCTCGAGGTAGGCGCGCGCGTAGATCCCGGGGGAGGAGTGGCCCTGGAAGAAGACGAGATCGCCCGGGTGGCTCTCGGAGGGCGCTCGCCAGAAGTGGTTGAAGCCGACCTCGTAGAGCGTTGCCGAGGAGGCGTAGCTTGCGAGATGTCCGCCGTACTCCGAGGAGAGGCGGTTCGCCTGCACGACCATCGCGAGCGCGTTCCAGCGCAGGTACGCCTCGATGCGCCGCTCGAGCGCGCGCTCGCCCGGGTACTCGCGCTCCTGGCCGGTCGAGATGGTGTTGACGTACGCCGTGTTGGGCTTGAACGGCAGGTAGGCGCCCGAGCGGCGCGTGTAGTCGATGAGGCGCTCGAGCAGGAAGTGCGCGCGCGCGGGGCCGTGCACCTTCAGCACGGAGTCGATCGACTCGAGCCACTCCTGGGTCTCGACGGGATCGAGATCTTGAAGCTTCGGCAGTTCAGTCATGGGGGAAGTCACTCAACAAAGCCGCCGGCGATCCCCATCGGGCTCGAGCGCGGCGGGCGCGCGCGGCTGCTGTGCTAGGATGCGAGAAGCCAATCCGCGTGAATTCGCAACGTCCGAACCGAGCCCAGCCATGATCCGGAATTCACCGGCGACGGTCAAGCAACCGGGGCCCGAGCGCGCGCGGTGCCCGCGGTGCAGCCACGCCGCGCGCGCGTGATGACACCCCTGCCCTTCCCCTCGATGCCACGCCCTCCCGACGTGACGCATCGCGGGCATTTGAGCGAGCGCGCCGCCTCCGATCTCGACGCGATTCTTGCGATGGTACCGGATGAGGCCGACGAGGCGCTGCTCGCGCGGCTCCCGCAGAGCGAGCGCTGGCGGAGGCTGCGCGCCCGCGCGAGCCCCGCCGGCGCAGCGGTGCGCAGCGCGACGCTCGCGAACGCCCGCGACAC
>JASHTK010000196.1 GCA_030040575.1 Gammaproteobacteria bacterium | reverse complement strand
GACGTGGTGCCTGCGATGCGGTGGGAATCGTTGCGACGAGTGGCCATCAAACTCCTCCTGAAGTTCAGGCGTGGCGCTGAGCACGGTTCCTCGATGGAGCCGTCCTGGCATCGAGCGCGCCAGGCAGTCGCGCGGTCGCGTGCCTGCCATCGCGCGAGGGGCTCGCCGGCGCTCCGTCGTCAGCGACGCGAGCGCATGGACGGCGAGCGTATCATCCCTTGCAGATACTTGCGAAAGTCGCGCCCGAGGGAGGGGTGGCCGAGCGCGTATTCGACCGTCGCCTGAAGATAGCCGAGCTTGCTGCCGCAGTCGTAGCGCTTGCCGGTGAAGCGGTACGCATACGCCGCCTCCTCGCGCATGAGGGAGGCGATGCCGTCGGTGAGCTGGATCTCCCCGCCGCTGCCGCGGCCGATGCGCTCGAGGTGCTCGAAGATCGCCGGCGTGAGCACGTAGCGGCCCACCACCGCGAGCGTCGAGGGCGCCGAGGGGGGCTTCGGCTTCTCGATGATGCTGCGGACGCGGCTCGTCGTTGACTTGTCCGCCTCCACCTCGACGATGCCGTACTTGTCCGTATCGCGGCGCGGGATGACCTCCACGGCGACGATGCTCGCGCGCTTCGCCTCGTACACCTCGGCCATCTGTCGCAGGCAGCCCACCTCGGCGCGAATGAGATCGTCGGCGAGGTGCACGAAGAACGGCTCCGAGCCGACGGCAGGCTGCGCGCACAGCACGGCGTGGCCGAGGCCGAGCGGGGCGGGCTGGCGGATGAAGATGCACGCGGCGTAGGACGGCAGCACGCTGCGGATCTGGTTGAGCACGTCGCTCTTGCCCTGCGCCTCGAGCATGTGCTCGAGCTCCTGGTCGGAATCGAAGTGGTCCTCGATCGCGCGCTTCGAGGCGCCGGTGATGAACACGAGCCGGCTCGCGCCGGCCGAGAGGGCCTCCTCCACCGCGTACTGGATGAGCGGCTTGTCCACGACCGGCAGCATCTCCTTCGGACTCGCCTTGGTCGCCGGCAGGAAGCGGGTGCCGCGACCCGCGACGGGGAACACCGCCGTGCGAATGACCGACTGGGAGGGGGACCTCATGAGCTGCTCCTGATGCGGACCGCGAACGAAGGATGGGCCTCAGTGTGACATACGCGCCGCGCCCTCGCCGGTGCGCTCCGCCCATTTGAAGACCGCCGGCCGCATCCCGTCCCACGATCGGCACTTTGGACAGCGCCAGAACCACCCGACGCTGAGCAGTCCGCACTCCTCGCACTGGTAGCGGCCGCCGGCGTCCCCGATCCGCGCGAGCAGCTGGCCGAGCGAGGCGTCCGCGGCGGTCCCTCCCGCAGGGTCTCCCGCCATGCGCTCGAGCCGGGCAGCGTCCTCGAAGGGCAGCGCCGTCGCGAGCAGCCAGGCGAGCTGGCGCGGCGTGAGCCGCGCGGTGCGCCGCAGGCGCGCCGAGAGCTCCTCGACGATGTGGCCCTCGCCGAGCGCCGAGGCGAGCGCGAGCAGCCGCGGGATCACCTCGAGCGCGAGCCCGGGGGCCGCCTCGAGGACCTCGAGGTAGCGCGCGAACGCGGCGCGCGGCTCCCCCGCACCCTCCATCATCCGCGCGGCGAGGATCGCGGCGCGCGGCAGCGCGGCGTCGTGCGTCCTCGCCTGCCGCAGCAGGGTGCGGGCCCGGTCGGCATCTCCCTGCAGGATCGCGTGCTCGGCGAGCTCGCACAGGTAGTGCGCGGCGACGCTGCGGCGCTCCTGCTGCAGCGCCGGTGGCAGGTCGTGAAAGATCTTGAGCGCGTTCGCCCAGTCGCCCTGCTGCTCGTAGATGCGCAGCAGATGCTCGAGCGCATCGCGCCGATACTCGCCCGAGGCGGCGAGCTGCTCGAACAGCCCCTCGGCCCGGTCCATGAGTCCGGCGCCGAGATAGTCGAGGGCGAGGGCGAATGCCGCTTGCTCGCGGATCGCGGCGGCGCCGTGCTCCTTGAGGCGGGTGTGGATCGCAATCGCGCGGTCCACCTCTCCGCGCTTGCGAAACAGGCTCCCGAGGGCGAACTGGATCTCCGCCGCATCCTCATTCGAGGCCGCGACCCGGGTGAACACCTCCGCCGCGCGGTCGAAGCGGTCGTTGATGAGGTGATCGAGGCCCACGTAGTAGTCGCGGGGCAGGCGCACGGTGCGCGCCGCGCGGTGGCGACCGAGCAGCCACGCGGCGAGGCCGACCGCGACGAAGGCGAGCGCGAGGATGAGGGGGGAGAGGGCGAACACAGCCCGATCGCGGACTAATCGCGGATGGGCCGATCCGCGCCGTCGTTGACGCGCTCGCGCAGGTCCTTGCCGGGCTTGAAGTGCGGCACATATTTGCCGGAGAGCGCGACCGCCTCCCCGGTCTTCGGATTGCGGCCCTGGCGCGGCGGGCGGAAATGCAGCGAGAAGCTGCCGAAGCCGCGGATCTCGATCCTCTCCCCCTGCGAGAGCGCATCGCTCATGATCTCGAGGATCTGCTTGAGCGCGAGCTCCACGTCCTTCGCGGGAAGGTGCTTCTGCTTGGCGGTGATGATCTCGATGAGCTCGGATTTAGTCATGTTGTTCGCGTGCTCGAGCATCCGGCGACCCT
>JASHTK010000020.1 GCA_030040575.1 Gammaproteobacteria bacterium | reverse complement strand
TTCGTCGTCGCGGCCGATGAGTGCTACTCGGAGATCTACCTCGATGAGCGCGCGCCGCCCCCGAGCCTGCTCGAGGCGGCGCTCGCGCGCGGCGCGGAGCGCTTCGAGCGCTGCATCGTGTTTCACAGCCTCTCCAAGCGCTCGAGCGTGCCCGGCCTGCGCTCGGGCTTCGTCGCGGGCGATCCGCGGCTCATCGGCCGGTTCCTGCTCTACCGCACCTATCACGGCGGCGCCATGTCGCCGATGATCCAGCTCGCGAGCATCGCGGCCTGGAGCGACGATGCGCACGTCGCCGCCAATCGCGATCTGTACCGCAGCAAATTCGAGCGGGTGCTGCCGATCCTGCAGACGGTGCTCAAGGTCGAGCGCCCGGCCGGCGCGTTCTATCTGTGGCCCGAGATCGGCGCGGACGACGAGCGCTTCGTCCGCGAGCTCTACGCCGCGCGCAACGTGACGCTCCTGCCCGGAAGCTATCTCGCCCGCCCCGGCACGGCCGGCAACCCCGGCGCCGGGCGCGTCCGCATCTCCCTCACCCCCGGCCTCGATGAGTGCGTCGAGGCGGCCGAGCGCATCCGCGATTTCCTCACTTGAGCATCCGCATGAACGACACCTCCGCGCTGCAGTCCCTGATCGACTCCGCGTTCGAGCGCCGCGCCGACCTCGGCCCGAAGAGCCTGCCGCACGAGCTCTCCGTCGCGCTCGATGAGTGCCTCGAGCTGCTCGACAGCGGCCGCGCGCGCGTCGCCGAGAAGGTCGCCGGCCGCTGGGTCGTGCATCAGTGGCTGAAGAAGGCGGTGCTGCTGCACTTTCGCACGCGCGAGAACCGGGTGATCGATGCCGGCTACACGCGCTTCTACGACAAGGTCCCGCTCAAATACTCGGGCGTCACCGAGGAGCAGTTCCGGGCCGGCGGCGCGCGCATCGTCCCGCACGCCATCGTGCGCAAGGGCGCATACATCGCGCCGAATGCCGTGCTCATGCCGAGCTACGTCAACATCGGCGCCTACGTCGATTCGGGCGCGCTGGTGGACACCTGGGTCACGGTCGCCTCCTGCGCTCAGGTCGGCAAGAACGTCCACCTCTCCGGCGGCGTCGGCCTCGGCGGGGTCCTCGAGCCGCTGCAGGCGAATCCGACGATCATCGAGGACGACTGCTTCATCGGGGCGCGCTCGGAGATCGTCGAGGGCGTCATCGTCGAGGCGGGGTCGGTCATCTCGATGGGCGTCTTCATCGGGCAGAGCACCCGCATCTACGACCGCGCGACGGGCCAGATCCTCCAGGGGCGGGTGCCCGCCGGCTCGGTGGTGGTGCCGGGATCGCTGCCCTCCGCCGACGGACGCTACGGGCTTTACTGCGCGGTGATCGTCAAGCGCGTGGACGCCCAGACCCGCGCGAAGACCTCGATCAACGAGCTGCTGCGCGCGAGCGAGTAGCCCCAAGGACCCGAGCGCCGCCGCGGACCTCCCGCGGGGCAGTGCGCCGCGGATCCTCATCAGGGGCCCGCGAGGGGATCGGTCCGGGCGAGCGTGTCGCGGAATAAGGCGATCACCGCGGGCAGCGGCCTCACGATGGGCGGCACCTGCTGCAAGCCCTGCCAGCCGCCGCCGAGGTCGCGGTAGAGCGTGACGAATCGATCGTCCACGTCCGTCTGGGTCGCGGCGTACTGCGCCTCGATCGCGTACTGCTCGCGCTCGGCGTCCACGACGTTGAGAAAGTCCGTGAGGCCACGGTCGTAGCGCTCGCTCGCGAGCCTCACGGCGCGCTCACTCGCGACGAGCGCATCGGCGAGGCTCTTGAGGCTCGCTTGCTCGGCGGCGAGCGCATCGACCGCGCTGTCCACCTGCTCCACGGCCGTCTCGATCAGCGCCTTGTAGCGCACGAGCAGCGCGCGCGTGCGCAGATTCGCGATCTGGACCTGAGCGTCGATCGGCCCGAAATCGAGCAGCGGCCATACGGCGCCCGGCCCTGCCGACCAGATGTGCTCGCCGACGGTCGCGGGGCCGAGCGTGCCTCGCTCGAAGCCGACGGCGCCCGTCAGGGTGAACTCGGGAAAGAGATCGGCCGTCGCGACGCCGATTCCCGCGTGAGCGCTCGCAATCTCGCGCTCCGCCTCCGCGATGTCGGGTCGGCGCCGCAGCAGGTCGAGCGGTAGGCCCGGCTCGACCCCGGCCGGCACGCAGGGGATCATCCCGCTCCGTCCGAGCTCCTGCGCGAGCTCCTCCGGATACTCGCCGAGGAGCGTCGCGATCGCGTACTCGCCGCGGCGAGCCCGCGCCTCGAGGGGCGGGATCTGCGACTCGACGGTCGCGTACTCGCGGCTGGCGAGCGTCACGTCGAGCTCGTTCGTGATGCCCCGCTCGTAGCGCAGCCGCACGATGCGCAGCGACTCCTTGAGCGCGTCGGCCGCTGCGCGGAGCACGGACTCGCGCACCTGCAGCCCCCGCAGGTCGACGTACGCGTGGGCGACATCGGCGATCACGGAGACCAGCACCGCGTTGCGGGCATCGGCGGCGGCCTGCGCCCGGTCGCGCGCCTGCTCGATCTCGCGCCGGACCTTCCCGAAAACGTCGACCTCCCAAACGGCATCGAAGCCGCCGACCGAGCCGATGCTATCGAGGCCGCGGTCCGTGTCGGCAGCGGTGAGCGCCGTCGCCGCCCGCCCGCGCGACTCGTCGTCGCCGGTGCCATTGCCCTCTGCGGCGCCTGCCCCGGCCGAGGGCAGCAACGTCCCGGCGAGTCCGGCCTCGTACGTGCGTGCGGACTGCAGTCGATCGAGGGCGATGAGGACATCCGGGTTCTGCTCGACCGCACGGTCGACGAGCGAATCGAGCTCCGAATCCCCGAGCGCCCGCCACCAGCGCGCGAGGTCGACCTGCGGGGGCGTGCCGCCGGCCGCCGCAGAGGCAACCGCCCGTGACACGGCAAGGTAGTGCTCCGGCACGGGCACCGAGGGCGTGCGGTAATCGGGCCCCACGGCGCAGCCGGCGAGCGCGACGGACACCAGAGCGGCGCACGCCACCGCGGTTCGCGAGCGGCTCATTGGGGCGGGCCGCTCAGTCGCACCGGATCGCCGTCGGCCAGGGCGTCGGGAGGACTGTCGATCACCCGATCGGAGGGCGTGAGGCCCTTCAACACCTCCACCTGCGTGCCGAGATTGCGCCCGAGCGTCACGGAGCGCAGCCGTGCGCGGTCGGCGGGCCCGACGACCGCCACCTCGATCCCCGCCTCGCGGAAAATCAGAGCGCTCGTCGGGATGCGCAGGACGTTCCGAGCCGGGGGCAGCTCAAAGTGCACTTCCGCGAAGGTGCCCGGCTGCAGCAGATCCTCGCCGTTGTCCGCGTGCAGCTCGACGAGGAGCGTGCGGGCGGAGGGATCGATCGAGCCGGAGGTCGTCGCGACGACGGCCGGGAACGTGCGCTGCGGGTATTGCGGCAGGGAGAGCTCCGCGGGAACCCCGACGTGAATGCCGGCCGAGATCGCCTGGGGAACCTGAACGAACACCCGCATCTCGTGCACGTCGGCGACGCGAAACAGCTGCGGCGCGCTGCCGCCGCCCGACCCGCTGCCGGCATTGATGAGGGCGCCCACGTCCGTATCGCGCGCGGTGACGATCCCAGCGAACGGCGCTACGAGGGATTTGAACCGCTCGAGCGCCGCCAGTCGATCGACGACGCCCCGATCGGCGCTCACATCCGCGAGAGCCGCCTCGAAGCGCGCGCTCGCGCTCTCGAAGTCCGCCTGCTTCGACTCGGTCTCCTGCTCGGAGACGACGCCCTTCGGCGAGTCCCGCCAGCGCACGTAGGTCGTCTCGGCGAACTGCATCTCCGCCTTCCTCACGTTGACCTCGGCGCGGGATGCCTTGAGGCTCGCCTCGGCGGCCGCGAGCTGCGCGTCGAGCTCCGGGGCGTCGATCTCGGCGAGCACCTGCCCTTGCTGCACGCGCGCGCCGTAATCGACGTACCACTTCTTGAGATACCCGCTCACCCGCGCGTAGATCGGCGCCTCGTACCACGCCAACACGTCGCCGGGCAGAATCAGCTCCTCACCGCGCACGCCGCGCTGTGGATCGATGAGGTTGACGGTGGGGATGGCCGATGCGTCGGTCCATTGCGCCACGGACCTCTCGTGCAGCCGGCGCTCCACGATGCCCCCGGCCGCGACGAGGATCGCGAGGGCCGCCGCCACGAGCCCCACGCGCCGCAGTACACGCACGGAGACCGTGGGCGGCGAGTCTGCCGCGGCGGCGGTCATCTCGCCGACCGCTCGGACGGTCGGTCCGGGCTCCCGCGTGAGCTCGGTCTCGGTCAAGGCGCCGCTCCCGATCGGGATGCGCCGAGCGCGGCGGCGGGCGCCGCCGGCCCGCCGTGCAGAACGCTGAAGACGGTCGGGACGAAGAAGAGCGTCGCGACGGTCGCGACGGTCAATCCGCCGATCACCGCACGGCCGAGCGGAGCGTTCTGCTCGCCGCCCTCGCCAAGCGCGAGCGCCATCGGCACCATGCCGATGATCATGGCGAGCGCCGTCATCAGCACGGGACGCAAGCGTGTGACTCCGGATTCGAGCGCCGCGCTCGCCGCGTCGAGGCCCCGTGCGAGGCCCTCGCGCGCGAAGCTCACCACCAGGATGGCGTTCGCCGTCGCAATCCCCATGCACATGATCGCTCCGGTGAGCGCCGGCACGGACAGCGCCGTCCCCGTGATGAACAGCATCCACACGATGCCCGCGAGAGCCCCCGGCAGCGCGGTGATGATGATGAACGGGTCGATCCACGACTGGAAGTTAACGACGATCACCAGATAGATGAGGACCACGGCCCCGGCGAGGCCGAGGTACAGCTCGCCGAAGGCGCTCTGCATCGTCTGAACCTGCCCGCGCAGGGCGACATAGGAGCCCCGCGGCAGCTGCCCCTCGCTGCGCTTCACGATGCGCTCGATGGCGCTCGCGACCGAGCCGAGATCCCGGCCCTGGGTGGCCCCGTAGAGGTCGATGACGGGCTCGACGTTGTAGTGCGAGACCAGCCCAGGGCTCGGGCCCGGGGTGATGCGCGCGATGCCACCGAGATACTGAGGAGCCTTCGTCGCCGCGGAGGTGAGCGGCACGTCGGCGAGGTCGGAGATCGTGTCGATGCGGTACTGCGGCATCTGCGCGACGATCGGATAGGAGACCCCGTTCTGCGGGTTGAGCCAGAAGTTCGGCTGCACCTGCCCGCTGCCGGAGAGCGTCACGAGGAGGCTGTCGGCCACGTCGCGCTCGGTGAGTCCCACCTCGCCCGCGAGCGTGCGATCGACGTTGACATTGAGCTGCGGGTCGTCGAGCACCTGCTCGATGCGCGCGTCGGCGATGCCCGGGACCCGGCGGATGCGCCGCAGCAGCTCGGTCGCGTAAGCGTAGTCCGCGTCCTGATCCGCGCCGATCACTTGCAGGTCGATCGGCGCGGGGAGCCCGAAATTGAGGATCTGCGAGACGATGTCGGCCGGCAGGAACGAGAACGTGACGCCCGGAAAGTCCTGCGGCAGCACCGTGCGCAGCCGCTTGACGTAGTCGGCCGTCGGGGAGTGGCGCACCGCGAGCGAGATGAGCGCATCGCCGTCCTCCGGACCGATCGTGCCCGTGTTCTGATAGGCCATGTTGATGCCGCTGAACGGCAGGCCGATGTTGTCGGTGATGTGGTCGATCTGCTGCGGCGGGATGAGCCTGCGAACCGTACGCTCGATGAGATCGAACAGCCGGGCGGTCTCCTCGATGCGCGTGCCCGGCTGGGCGCGAACGTGCATCAGGATCTCACCCGAGTCCACCGCGGGGAAGAAGTTCTCACCGAGGAACGGCAGGAGCGCGAAGGAGACGACGACGCACGCCAGGAATCCGACGATGGAGGCAATCGGGTTGCCGAGCGCGAGCGTGAGGAGCGCGCGATACCCGTCGCGGACGCGCGCGAAGCGCGCCTCAAAGGCGACCTGGAACCGCTCGAGCGGATGGCGCGGCCGGGCCGCCCGCAGCGCGTGCAAGCCCTGCCCCGTGCCGACCCGGCCGCGCAGGAGACGGTTCGCCAGCGTCGGCACCAGGGTCCGCGACAGGGTGAACGAGCCGACGAGCGCGAACACGACGGCCTCGGCCATCGGCTTGAAGAGGTAGCCGGCGACGCCGCCGAGCTGGAACATCGGCACGAATGCGATCGCGAGGCTGAGGAGCGTCACGAAGGCCGGAATGACGATCTGCCGAGCGCCGTCGAGGATCGCGGGCTCGATCGGCTTGCCGAGCTCGAGGTGGTAGTTGATGTTCTCGAGGGTGACCGTGCCGTCGTCCACCAGAATGCCCACGGCGAGCGCGAGCCCGCCGAGCGTCATCACGTTGATCGACTCGCCGAGCGCGGCGAGCGCGGTGAGCGAGAAGAGCATGGCGAGCGGGATCTCGATCAGAATGATGACGGTCGAGCGCCAGCTACCGAGGAACAGCAGGATCATGAGGCCGACCAGCACCGCGGCGAGCAGCGCCTCGCGGACGACGCCGAGGACCGCGGCCTTCACGAACACCGACTGGTCGCTCACCGCGTGCAGATGCAGGCTCGCGGGCAGGCTCGCCGCCACTCGCGGCAGCAGCGCCTTGACCCCGGCGATGATGTCGAGCGTCGAGGCCGACCCGGCCTTGAGGATGGTCATCAGCACCGCGTGCGAGCCGTCCACGCGCACGAGGTTCGTCTGCGGCGGCGCCCCATCGTGCACGTAACCCACATCGTGCACGAAGATCACGGTGCCATTGACCGTCTTCACCGGCAGATCGTTGATCCGCTCGAGCAGCAGCGGGCTCGCGTTGAGCTCGACGTTCCAGTCGAACTTGCCGATCTTCTCGTCGCCCGCGGGCAGAATGAGGTTCTCGGCCGACACCGCGTTCACCACGTCGTCGGCCGATACGCCGTGCGCCTGCATCGCCTGCTGGTCGAGATCGATCTGCACGTCCCGAACCTTGCCGCCGTACGGCGACGGCAGTGCGGCGCCCGCGACCGTCGCGAGCTGCGGGCGGATGAAGTTCTGCCCGTAGTCGAACAGCCGCATCTGCGGCAGCCGGCGGCTCGAGAGCGCAAGCTCGAGGATCGGCACGCTCGAGGCGTTGTAGCTCAAGACGTACGGGGGGGTGATGCCGGCGGGCAGGTACTTGAGGACCGTCTGGGAGGCCGCGGTGACCTGCGCGATCGCGGCGCTGATGTTGACGTTCGGCTGGAAGAAGATCTTGACGACGCCGTAGCCGGAGAGCGACTGCGACTCGAGGTGCTCGATGTCCGAGACCTGCGAGGTGAGCGTGCGCTCGTAGAAGTAGATGATGCGGCCGGACATGTCATTCGGCAGCAGGCCGGCGTAGCTCCACACGACGCTGATCACCGGGATGTCGATGTTCGGAAAGATGTCGGTCGGTGTGATGAGCGCCGCGCGTAATCCGAAGAGCGCGATGGCGAGCGCCAGGACGAGGAAGGAGTGGGGACGCCTCAAGGCGACCTGCACGATCCACACGGTTACTGCGCTCCGTCGGTAGGGCGGCCCGGTGCGATCGGCGCGACGGCGCTCGGCGTCTCGGCGACGGGGGCGGCGCTGAGCGAGGCGCTGCGATGAGTGCTGCCGGCGAGCGGCAGGGAGGGCGGCCGCGGAAACCTCAGCCTAAAGCGGCTGCCCGCGCCGGGCGCGCTGTCCACGTCGATCTCGGCCCCGTGCGCCGTGCAGATCGCGTGCACAATGGAGAGCCCGAGCCCGGCGCCGCCCTCGGCATCGTCGCGGGCACGCGCTGCGTCGGCCCGAAAGAAGCGCTCGAACACCTGCGGCAGGGCGTCGGGCGGAATGCCGATGCCGGTATCGCGCACCTCGAGCACCGCGATCCGCGGCTGCTGTTCGGTCCTCAAGGTCACCGTGCCGCCGCGCGGCGTGAACTTGATGGCGTTGTCGAGCAGGTTGACGATCACCTGCTTCAAGCGGCCGCGATCGCCGCGGACCGTGAGCGGCCGCAGTCCCGTCGCATCGAGCTCGACGCCGCGGTCCTCGGCGACGAGCCGCATCTGCTCGACGGTGCTCGCCGCGAGCTCCCCGAGCTGCACGTCCACCCACTCGCGCTGGGCGTCGCCTGCATCGAGCCGCGACAGCACGAGCAGGCCTGCGACCAGGCGCTCGAGCCGGGCGACCTCCTCGAGGGTGCTGCCGACCCGGTCGCGCAGCGACGCCGGGCACTGCGCGTCGCGCACGATCTCCTGCAGCTCCCCCTTGACGACGGTGAGCGGCGTGCGCAGCTCGTGCGAGGCGTCCGCGAGGAAACGGCGCGAGGAGTGAACGGAGTCGCGCAGGCGGCCGAGCATGTGATTGAGCGAGAGCGACAGCTCCTGCAGGGCGTCTCCCGTCGGCACGACGGGCAGCCGCGCATCGAGGCTCTGGACGCTGATCTGCTCGGCCGTGCGCGACATCTGCTCGACCGGACGCAGCGCGCGCTGCACGAGCAGGTAGCCGCCGCCCGCCGCGCACGCGACCAGGACGGGCAGCAGCAGGCCGAGCAGGCCGAGCAGCCGGTCCTCGACGAGCTCGATCGGCTCGAGCGAGGCCCCGAGCTCGACCAAGTAGCGACCCGAACGCGTGTCCGTGACGGTGGCGCTCACCATGACCGGCCCGTCGGGGGTGGCGACCCGGCGTGCCGAGCTCCGGGCCGGCCACGGACCGGCGAGCGCAGCGATGCTCGCCGAGGCGAAGCTGTGATCGGCCGGCCGACCTGAGCGATAGACGAGTGTCGCCGGCGCGCGGGTGATGCGCACGAAGCGGTTGTTGAATTCCGGGGCGACGCGGGTCGCGATCGCATCGGCGATCTGAGCGTCGCTCACCCCGGGCGGCGCCTCGCGCAGGATCTGCTGCACCTGCAGCGAGCGCCTGCGCAGCGAGTCGCTGAGGCCCGAGCGCACGTAATGCCCGAGGGCAAAGTACATGCCCGTGCCGACCAGCGCGAAGGTCGCGCTGAGGAGCAGCGCGTACCCCACGGCGAGCCTGAATGCGAGCGACCGGAAGTTCACGACGGCTCGGGCTCGCGGATGCAGTAGCCGACCCCCCGCACCGTGTGAATCAGCTTGAGGGGAAACGGGTCATCGAGCTTGCGGCGCAGGTACCGAACGTAGACATCGACGATGTTCGTCACGCCCTCGAAGCTCTGGTCCCAGACGTGCTCGAGGATCATCGTGCGGGAGAAGACCCGTCCCGGGGAGCTGAGCAGGTACTCGAGGACGCCGTATTCCTTGCTCGTGAGCTCGATCCGCTGGCCGGCGCGCCGGACCTGCTGGGTCAGGCGGTTCACCTCGAGATCGGCGATCCGCAACCCATCGGTCCGCGACGCAGGTGTGCGCCGCAGCAACGCCTTGATCCGCACCAGCAGCTCCGCGAAATCGAAGGGCTTGGTGAGGCAGTCGTCGGCGCCCGCCTCGAAATGACTGACCTTGTCCTCCGTGGCATCGCGCGCCGTGAGGACGAGCACCGGTAGGCCCGAGGCGCCGTGGCGCAAACGGCGCAGCAGCTCGCTGCCGCTCAGCCGAGGCAGCATCAGGTCGAGGACGAGCAAGTCGTACTCGTAGGTCTCGAGGCAGCGCAAGCCCTCGATCCCATCGGCTGCGAGGTCCACCGCGAACCGCTCGGCGCGCAGCCCCCGCGCCACGAACTCGGCGAGCTTGCGGTCGTCCTCGACGATCAGGAGGCGCATGGGCACTTGTCCTCGGCCGGGGATTGGACCACGCGTCGATTAGAGGTTCGTTAGGACGTCATTAAGAACTTCTCATAATGAGACCCAGTGGGCTGCGCGGAGGGGGGAAACCGGCTTCCTTAGGGTGCCTCGGGCAGGCGGCGGACGAACCGTTCACGCAGCGGCGACCGCTTGTCGAAGGCAGCTGGTGTGCCTTACCCTCACTTTACAACGGGTTACACTTTGGCGCTGCTCGACCGCGCGTCGCGATGGTACGCTCCGACGGTCCGGTGTGGGGGCGCTTTGAGTAAGTCAGCGGGGTCAAGTTGAGAGACTTAAGCGATTTCCTGCACCCGGGCGAAATCATCCTCGTATCCTGCTGCAATCTTGGCGCTTTCGGGTCTCGCTACAGCGTCGCGGTGCTCGCCGCGGACGGGGTGAGCTGGCTCAACCTCGATGAGGCGCTCGACCCCTCGGTGGATATCGGCATCGCGGGGATCGTCGCGACGGAGGAGAGCTGCTTCGTCGCGCTGCAGGGCAAGCGGCCACGGATCGTGCGGCTCGGGTCCGACTTGAGGGTGAGCGCCCAGTTTGAGTCCCGGCGCGCGCTCGACCTGCACTCCCTCGCCGAGCGCGACGGCGTCATCTACGCCGCCTCCACCGGGCGCAACCAAATCCTCTCGATCCGCCACGCGGGCGAGCTCTCGGGCGAGGAGGCGGTCCACTTCTCGGGCGCGAGCGCCGAGCGGGATGTCATCCACTTGAACTCGGTCTGCTTCGCAGGCGATGATCTGCTCTACTCGATGTTCGGCACGAAGCGCACCGGCGCTCGCTACGGCGCGCTCGTGGAAGCGGCGAGCGGCACAACGGTGCGCAGCCGCATCCTCGATCCTCACAGCCTCGCCTACCTCGGCGATGGAGTCATCGCCTTCTGCGAGTCCCTGAGCAGCTCGTTCTGCCTGTACGCGCTCGGGGCCGACGAGGTGCGCAAGGCACACCTGTCCGGCTACACGCGCGGCTGCTGCTTCACGGGCCGGCACTACGTCGTCGGCTCGAGCCGGTGGCGGCACAAGTCGAGGTCGATGGGCTCGTTCAGGGAGGTACCCGTCTCGGAAGATCCGCACGGCAATCCCTGGCAGCGCTCGGCCCTGTACTTCCTCAACCCGGACCTGTCCGTCGCGCGCAGGCTCGATTTCACCCACTTCGCCCCGGAAATCTACGACGTGGTCTATCTCGGCGCCCGGTTCACAGCAACCGAGGTGTTCCGCGACGCTGCGGCACGGCGTCTCGATGCGATGTACGACGAGATCCACCGCCGCAGCGAGCCGGTCCGCTACTCCTACAAGCGCGCCTGATCGGCTCGCCTGACGCGCAGCACCGGCGCCTGCCTCCCGCCGCCCGGTGTGTCGTTCCCGCAACCCTCGGGGTCTTCCCGGCGGCCCGCCGGTCGCGCGCCGACTCCCGCCCTGATGCTCGGTCGCCGACATACGACCGACACAAAATCGTCATCTTTTCGTAGTCGAGCTGTCATACCTCCGCAGCACAGTGACCCCGCCTGACGCCCCGCGGGCCGGGAGATCGCAGCAGTTTCCGGGTCGAACGACCCCTCCCTTCGCGGGTACGACAGGCCATCCGCACTCCAGAAAAGGAAACCCCAAGATGACATCCATCTGTAATGAATCCTTGCCGATCCGTCCCGGCGTCGCGCGGGCCGTCGCCCTGTCGCTCGTCGCCGGCTCGCTCGTGGCCCTGGCGCCACGCGCCCACGCTCAGAATGCCCCGGCCCCGTCCGCCGACACATCCCAGAGCTCGAGTCCCCAGCTGAGCGGCACTCAGCCGTTCGGTCCGACCTCGATGCCGACGTTGGACGCCGGACCCCTCACCCTGTCCTTCGGCGGCTTCACCGCCCTGGAGTCGGTGTGGCGCAGTAAGGACGAGACGGCCGACATCGGCTCGAACTACAACACCGGCATTCCCTTCGCCTATCAGGCCCAGGACCACTTCGATGAGTTCCGCGAGAGCGCCCGTCAGAGCCGCTTCGCGATGCTCGTGCAGGGCCCGAAGGCCGACGGCTGGAGCGCGGAGGCCTACCTCGAGTCGGACTTCCTGAGCGGCGGGGTGACCTCGAATTCCAGCCAGAGCAACAGCTACACGCTGCGGATGCGGCACTTCTACGGCGTGTTGCGCAACACGAACAGCGACTGGTACCTGCTCGCCGGCCAAACCTGGAGCCTTGCGACGCTCTCGACCGTCGGGACTCTCGATCCGCGCAAGGAGCAGATCCCGCTCACGATCGACGCCTCGTACGTCGTGGGCTTCAACTGGACGCGCAACCCGCAGCTGCGCCTCGTCAAGCTCATCGGCAATTCGGCCGCGTTCGCCGTCTCCTTCGAGAGCCCGGCGGCGAGCTTCACGGGGGCGACACCGACCACCACGGTCACCACCGAGCCGGGCGTGAGCGGCGGGCTGCTACCGAGCACCAACAACTACTCGATCGACTTCGCTCCGGACGTGATCGCGAAGCTCGCCTTCGATCCGGGCTGGGGCCACTACGAGATCTACGGGATGGCCCGAGGATTTCGCGACCGCTACGAGCCGACGGCCGGGAGCGTTGCCGGCACCAACAACACCACCTGGGGCGGCAGCGTGGGCGGAGGCATGATCCTGCCCTTGACCGCACAGCTCGCCTTCCAGGCGAGCGCCCTCTACGGCGATGGCATCGGTCGCTACGGCTCCGGGCAGCTCCCCGACGTGACGGTCGAGCCGAACGGCACGGTCTCCGCGATCCGCGAAGCCGATATCCTGCTCGGCCTCACGTACAAGCCCGTGAGCCGCCTCACCCTCTACGCCTACGGCGGCGAGGAACAGGCGCAGAGGACCGCCTATACCAGCCCGACGGGCGTGCTCTACGGCTACGGCAACCTCGCCTACAACAACAGCGGGTGCAACCTGCTCACCGGCACCGCCACCACCTGCGTCGCGAACACGCAGAAGCTCGAGCAATTCATCGTCGGGGAGTGGTGGAAAGTCTACGAGGGGACGATCGGGAATTTCCAGATCGGCTTCCAGTACACCTACGAGGATCGGCTCGCCTTCCTCGGCAAGGGCGGTGCGCCGAGCACGAACATCAGCATGGGATTCTTCTCCTTCCGCTACTATCCGTATCAGCGCTGAGAGCGCGGGCCGGCCGTTCGGATCCCCTGCCGAACGGCCGGCCGATCGGGGCTGCGCTCAGCTCGCATCCGGGGTCGGAGTGGGCGGATCGGCCGAGGCCGAGGAGTCCGCGGGCCAGGAAGGATCGGCAGGATCCGCGGGCGGCGCCCCGGCCGCGCGCCCCTCCTGGGGCGCGATGCTCTGGATGTGCCGCGCCACGATCCGGGCATGGTCCCCGATGCGCTCGAGGGACTTCAGGACGAACGCCGCCTCCATCGCGATATCGAGGTGGCGCGGATCCTCCATGGCCCGGGTGAGCAGGCGGCGCAACCCGGCGGCATACTCGGCATCGAGCTCCTCGTCATGGGCGATGACCTGCGCGGCGATCGCCCCGTCGAGCCGATCGAGGGCCTCGAGCGACTGGCGCATCAGGCTTGTCGCGAGCTGCGCGAGCTGGCGAACATCGGTCGAGGTCGCGCGCGCCGGCCTGCCGCTCTGCCGCAGCACGGTGCGGGCGATCTTGCGGGCTTCGGCGCCCGCGCGCTCGAGCTCCGCCACGGACTTCTCCATGGCGAAGACGGCGCGCAGATCGCGCGAGACCGGTTGGCGGCGGGCGATGAGCGTGAATTGGTCCTGGAAGATGCCCTCGTCGTAGGCCGAGACGACCGCCGCTCGGTCGATCACCCGCTCGGCCGCCTGCAGGTCCCAGCTCGTGTAGGCGCGGGCCGCCTCGCGCACCTGATCGAGCACGAGGCCTCCCATCTCGATCACACGGATGTGGAGCGCCGCGAGCGCGCCGTCGAATGCCTTGCTGATGTGACCTTCGAGCATAAGCCTCTGCCAAGCCCGCATCCGTGCTGCGCGTGTCGGCCCGGCCCGGCTCATCGATCGCCGGGCGCCGGCGGCTGCGCCGCTCAGCCAAAGCGACCGGTGATGTAGTCCTCGGTGAGCTTGTGGCGTGGATTGGTGAAGATGCGGTCGGTCTCGCCGACCTCGACGAGCGCGCCCAAGTGAAAGTACGCCGTGCGCTGGGAGACTCGCGCGGCCTGCTGCATCGAGTGGGTCACGATGACGATCGCGTAGGACTCCTGCAGCTCATCGATCAGGTCCTCGATGCGTGCGGTCGCGACCGGATCGAGCGCGGAGCACGGCTCGTCCATCAAGATCACCTCCGGCTGGACCGCGATCGTCCGCGCGATGCACAGGCGCTGCTGCTGGCCTCCGGAGAGTCCGGTGCCGGCCTGCGCGAGCCGGTCCTTCACCTCATCCCACAGCCCCGCGCGCTGCAGGCTACTGCACACGATGTCATCGAGCTGCGCGCGGCTGCGCGCGAGCCCGTGCAGGCGCGGCCCGTAGGCGACGTTCTCGTAGATCGACTTCGGGAACGGGTTCGGCTTCTGGAACACCATGCCGACGCGCGCTCGCAGCTGCACCACATCGAGCTGCCGGTCGTGGATGTCGCGTCCCTCGAGCAGGATCTCGCCGGTCACCCGTGCGCCGGGAATGGTGTCGTTCATGCGGTTCAGGCACCGCAGGAAGGTGGACTTGCCGCAGCCCGAAGGACCGATCATGGCGAGCACCTGACGCTTGCCGATGTCGAGGCTCACGTCGCGGATCCCGTGCTTGTTGCCGTAGGACACGTGGACCTTGCGGCAGGAGAAAATCGGGTCCTGGACGGTCGTCTGACCCACGGTCTGGCCGATGCCGCCCTCCTCGAGCGCGGTGGACGGCGCCGCCGCGACGCGCCCGCTCGGCTTGAGGTTGATTCCGCCCTGCTCGACGCTGCTCATCCGAAGCGCCCCGTCACGTAATCGTCAGTTCTGCGATCCTTCGGCGCCGTGAATATCTGCTCGGTCGAGCCGACCTCGATCAGCTCGCCGAGATACATGAAGGCCGTCACGCTCGAGACGCGCGCGGCCTGCTGCAGATTATGCGTGACGATCGCGATGCAGTACCGCTCGCGCAGGCTCTGCAGGGTCTCCTCGATGCGCAGCGTCGAGATCGGGTCGAGCGCGGCGGTCGGCTCGTCAAAGAGGAGGACCTCCGGCTGCACGGCGACCGTGCGGGCGACGCACAAGCGCTGCTGCTGGCCTCCGGAGAGGCTGCGGCCGTCCTGGGAGAGCTTGTCCTTCACCTCGTCCCACAGCGCCGCATCGCGCAGGGCGAGCTCGACCCGCTCGACGAGCGCGGGCCGCGAGATGCGCTGGGCGAGCCGCACGCCAAAGGCGACGTTGTCGAACACGGACATCGGGAAGGGCGTCGGCTTCTGGAACACCATGCCGACGCGAAACCGCAAGCGGGCCACGTCCATCGTCTGCGCGAGAATGTTCTCGCCGTCGAGCAGCACCTCTCCGGTCGCCCGGTGCCCGGGGTAGAGCGTGTACATCCGGTTCAAGACGCGCAGCAGCGTCGACTTGCCGCAGCCGGAAGGCCCGATGAACGCGGTGATGCTGCGGTCCGGGAGCGTGAGGCTCACATCGCGCAACGCACGGACCGCGCCGTAGTAGAAATCGAGATGGCTCACCTCGATCTTGGCGCGTGCGGCCTCTCGGGCCTGCGCGTCGCCCGCCCCGTTGCGCGCAGAGCGGGCGACGTCCACCTCCTGCAGCGCTCGGATCACCGCGACCTCTTCGCGGGCTGCAGCACGGCGAGCACGAACCGCGCGGCGATGCTGAGGAGGAGGATCGTGAGCGTGATCAGCAAGGCGCCGGACCAGGCAAGCTGCTGCCACTCCGGATACGGGCTCATGGCGAACTGGTAGATGACGACCGGGAGATTGGCGATGGGCGCGGCGAGATCGGTGCTCCAGAACTGATTGTTGAGCGCCGTGAACAGGAGCGGCGCCGTCTCGCCGCTCACCCGCGCGATCGCCAGCAGCAGCCCCGTCACGATGCCGCTGCGCGCCGCGGGGTAGACGACGCCGAGGATCGTGCGCCAGGGATAGGCGCCGAGCGCCGTCGAGGCGTCCTTCATGCCCTGCGGGACGAGCCTCAGCATGTCCTCCGTCGTGCGCACCGTCACCGGGATCGCGATGACCGCGAGCGCGAGCGCGCCCGCGACCGCCGAGAAGTGGCCGACCGGGACCACGACGACCTGGTAGATGAACAGCCCGACGATGATCGAGGGGGCGCTCAGGAGCACGTCGTTGATGAAGCGAATGACGCCCGCGAGGCGCGTCTCACGGCCGTACTCGGCGAGGTAGGTGCCCGCGAGGATGCCGATCGGCGCACCGATCAGGATGCCGATCACGGTCAGGGCCGCGCTCCCGTAGATGGCATTCAGCAGCCCGCCCGCCGAGCCCGGCGGGGGCGTCATGTCCGTGAACAGGTGCCCGGAGACCCCGGCGAGTCCGTCGCTCACGAGCGTCCAGAGGATCGCGGCGAGGCAGGTGAGCCCGATCACCGTCGCGACGGCGGAGAGCGCGAGGGCGAGCGCGTTCGTCACCTTGCGGCGCAGGCTCCGGCTCATACGGAGGAGAGCGCGCGCCGCTCGAGGCGCAGCAGCATGAAGCGCGCGACCGCGATGACCGAGAAGGTGATGAGGAACAGCAGGACCCCGAGGGCGATGAGCGAGGAGGTGTACAGGCTCCCGACCGCCTCGGTGAACTCGTTCGCGATCGACGCGGAGATCGTGGTGCCCGGCGCGAGCAAGGAGGAGCTGATGCGGTGCGCGTTGCCGATCACGAACGTGACGGCCATCGTCTCGCCGAGCGCGCGCCCGAGCCCGAGCATGATCCCCCCGACGATGCCGACGCGCGAGTGCGGCACGACCACCTGCCAGACGACCTCCCAGGTGGTCGCGCCGAGTCCGTAGCCTGACTCCTTCAGCACGTCGGGCACGGTCTCAAACACATCACGCATGACCGAGGAGATGAACGGCAGCACCATGATCGCGAGCACCAGCGCAGCCGTCAGGACGCCGATGCCGTACGGGGGGCCGCGAAAGAGCGGCCCGATCGCCGGCAGCGGCCCGAGCAGGCCGATGAGCCACGGCTCGACGGTCTCCTGCAGAATCGGCGCGAGGACGAACAGCCCCCAGATGCCGAAGATGATGCTCGGCACGGCGGCGAGCAGCTCGATCGCGACGCCCACGGGACGCTTGAGCCACCGCGGGCTCAATTCCGTGAGAAACACGGCGACGCCGAAGCTCACCGGCACGGCGATGAGCATGGCGATGAGCGAGGTGATGATCGTGCCGTAGACCGCCGCGAGCGCGCCGAACTGCTCGGTGACGGGGTTCCAGATCGAGCGGGTGACGAATCCGAGCTGGAAGCGCGCGAGCGCCGGCCATGCGCCGTTCACGAGCGCGATCGTCACCCCGCCGAGCAACGCGAGCACGAGCACCGCGGCGATGAGCGTCGCACTCGCGAAGAGCCGCTCGCCGAGGCGCTGCCGCCTCGCATGGCTCGACTCGACCGCGAGGCTCAGTTGATCCATCACCCGGTCCAGACCGGCGCTCCGCGCGTCGCGATCTGCGTCCTCCAGGTCGCCTCGATCAGGCGCACCAGGCTTGCGGGCAGCGGGACGTAATCGAGCGCTTTCGCCATCTCACCCCCGTTCTTGAACGCCCAGGCGAAGAAGCTCAACGCCTCGGCCGTCGCGGCCGGATCGGGAGGGTTACTGTACACGAGAATGAAGCTCGCGCCCGTGATCGGCCAGCTGCGCGCCCCGGCCTGATCGGTGAGCACCATGTAGTAATGGTCCGCATGGGCCCAGTCGGCGTTCGCGGCCGCAGCCTGGAACGTCGAGGTGCTCGGCACGATCGCGTTGCCGTCCCGGTTGACGAGCCTCGCGTAGGACATGTGATTTTGCAGGGCGTAGGCGAACTCGACGTAGCCGATCGCCCCGTCGGTGCGGACCGTCATGTTGGCGACGCCCTCGTTGCCCTTGGCGCCGATGCCGACCGGCCACTCGACGGACACGGCCGACCCGACCTTCTCGGCGAACTCGGGGCTCACCTTGGAGAGGTAGTTGGTGAAGAGGAAATTCGTGCCCGAGCCCTCCGAGCGGTACACCGGCGCGATTGCCGTCGCGGGCAGCGTCACCCCCGGATTGAGCTTCGCGATGCGCGGGTCGTTCCAGGCGGTGATCTCCCCGAGGTAGATGGCTGCGATCGTCGGGCCGTCGAGCACGAGCTCGCCCGGCCGAATGCCCTGAATGTGCACGACGGGCACGGCTCCGCCGATGATCGCCGGGAACTGCACCAATCCGGCCGCGGTGAGATCGGCCGGCTTCAGCGGCATGTCGGATGCGCCGAACGTCACCGTCTTCGCCTCGATCTGACGGATTCCGGCGCCGGATCCGATCGACTGGTAATTGAGGCCGATGCCGGTGTCACGCCGGTAGGTGTCGGCCCACTTCGCGTAGACGGGGTAGGGAAAGGTGGCGCCCGCGCCGGAGATATCCGCGGCGCGTACGACGGCGGCGACCAGCGCGGCGGTCGCCGTCAAGATCACGATCTTGGCAGTGGACATGAGGGGCTCCCGATGGTTATCGCGGCATGCAGCCGCTTTCTTGCACCGAACGCAGCGCATTACATGACAGAATTGTGACACCCTCGTGACATCCCTCACGGCGCGTCCGAGGGAGGACTCCTCACGGCTCCTCACCTCACCGTCGGCCGGCAGTCTCGCCGCCGAACGTTGCATCCAGGTGAAGATCCGCGCGGAGGCGCAAGGAAATTCTTGCCGTGCCGCGCGGCTCTGCGTATAACCGCGCCGGCGCGGTCGATTCGGATGCCCGCTCCGGTCCCCTTGGAGGCTCGTCCCGGTCCCTTGGAAGCTCGTCCCGGTCCCTTGGTCGCTCCTCCCGGTTCCCGGCCCCCCTCCCGGTGACGCCCACCGTGTCCCGCGCCCTAGAGCTCACCCGCAACCTCATCGCACGCCCCTCCGTCACGCCGGCCGACGAGGGCTGCCAGCAGGTCCTCATCGAACAGCTCGAGGCGGCCGGCTTTCGCATCGAGCGGCTGCGGTACGGCAACGTCGAGAACTTCTGGGCAACCCGAGGCGGCGCCGGTCCCGTCCTGTGCTTCGCCGGCCACACCGATGTGGTGCCGACCGGCCCGCTCGAGGAGTGGCGCACCCCGCCGTTCGAGCCGACGCTGCGCGACGGCCTGCTCTACGGGCGCGGGGCGGCGGACATGAAAAGCGGACTTGCCGCGATGACCGCGGCGGCGGAGCAGTTCGTCGCCGCGCACCCCGGGCACCGCGGCACCCTCGCCTTCCTCATCACGAGCGACGAGGAGGGCCCATCGGTCGATGGCACCAAGCGCGTGGTCGAGACGCTGATCGGCCGCGGCGAGCGGATCGACTGGTGCGTGGTCGGCGAGCCCTCGAGCGAGGTCGTGCTCGGCGACACCATCAAGATCGGGCGGCGCGGCTCGCTCAGCGGTCGGCTCACCGTGCACGGCGTCCAGGGGCACGTCGCCTACCCTCACCTCGCCGAGAATCCGGTTCACACGCTCGCACCGGCGCTCGCCGAGCTCGTGAGCCGCAGCTGGGACCAGGGCAACGAGCATTTCCAGCCGACGACCTTTCAGGTGTCGAACCTCAACGCGGGAACCGGGGCGCCGAACGTCATCCCCGGGGAGCTCAAGGCCCGGTTCAACCTGCGCTACTCGCCCGTCCAGACGCTCGAGGGCCTCAAGCAAGCGGTCGAGGACACGCTCCGCAGGCACGGGGTCCGCTACACGCTCGAGTGGTACCTCTCGGGCGAGCCGTTCTATACGCCGCGGGGCGCGCTATCGGATGCGGTCTGCGCGGCGGTCGAGGCGGTGGCGGGCAGCGCGCCGAAGCTCTCGACCGGAGGCGGCACCTCGGACGGGCGCTTCATCGCCACGCTCGGCGCGCAGGTCGTCGAGCTCGGGGTGGTGAATGCGACCATTCACAAGGTGAACGAGCACGTGCGGGCCGCCGACATCGAGGCTCTGCAGGAGATGTACCTCGGCGTGCTGAGCCGACTGCTCGGCTGATCGGCTGGTCGGGCGATCAGCGCCGTCCGCCGATCTGCGTGCCGAGCGTGCGGCGCCGCACGACCCAGGGGTTCGGCTTCACGCGCGCGCGGTGCCCGAGGACGTTGCCGAGCACGCCCCAGATCCCGAGCGCGGCCGCGCAGATGAGCACCCACGCCGGCATGGCGAGCCCGAGCAGCCTCCAGTTGACGACGGCGCACTCCCCGCCCGCGCGCAGCACTTTGCGCACGACCTGCGTGAGCGGGAACATGTGGATGAGGGCATTGAGCGGCGCGCCGCAGGCCGGTATGGACCCGGGCGGCGCGTTTTGCACGTACAGGTGACGGGCGGCGACGCCGATCGTCGCGAGCGCGGCGAGGGCGATCAGCCCGGCGTAGAGGTACGCGCCCGAGCCGCGCGGCTCGTGCAGCGCGGCGATGAGGAAGACCACCCCGAGCGCGAAGATCGTGATGCGCTGGAAGATGCAGAGCGGACAGGGCTCGAGGTGCTGCACGTACTGCGCGAAGTACGCGTAACCGAGCATTGCCAAGCACGCGAGGGCCCCCGCGCCATTGACCAAGCGGCGGTTCTGCAGCATCGCCCCATCATACACCCTCAGGTGCTGCCGGCGGCGGCGTGTCGCGCGCGCAGCTCCCTCTCCACATCGTCGAGCGAGGTGTGCCGAACGTCCTTGCCGTGCACCATGTAGATCACGTACTCGCCGATGTTCTTCGCGTGATCCCCGATCCGCTCGAGCGAGCGCACCACCCACATCACATCGAGCGCGCGGCGGATCGAGCGCGGATCCTCGAGCATGAAGGTGATCGTCTGGCGCTGGATCGACTCGTACTCCTCATCGACCTGGCGGTCCTGGCGGGCGACGTTGAGCGCAGCGTCGGCGTCCATGCGGGCGAACGAGTCGAGCGCGCTGTGCACCATCTGCGAGACCACCCGCCCGAGATGCTTGATCTCGCGGTACTTGTCCGCGGGCCGCTCCATGGTCGCGAGGCGCGAGGCGATGTACCCGATCTTCTCGGCCTCATCGCCGATGCGCTCGAGGTCGGTGATCGTCTTGATGATCGCGACGATCACGCGCAGATCCCCGGCGGCCGGGGCGCGCGTCGCGAGGATGCGGCTGCACTCCTCGTCGATCGAGAGCTCCATGTTGTTCACCTTGAAGTCCTCGAGCGCGACCGCCTCGCCGAGCGAGCTGTCGCCGTCGATGAGTGCGTTCACCGCCTTCTGCAGCTGCTCCTCGACGAATCCCCCCATCGAGAGCACCTTGCTGCGCACCCGCTCGAGATCCTCGTTGAAGCGCCGGGAGATGTGATGGGTCAGGTCAGCGGTCTCCATCTGCGGTCTCCATCTGCGGTGCCCTCGGCACCCGTGGTGTCCTCATCGGCACGGGCGGGCGCGTGCATCGCACCAACGACGCCTGCGCTCCCGCGCGGGCGGATCATAGCCGAATGGCAGCGGTGAGCGGGGGGATCCAGATCGCAAACGCCGGGTGTGGCCCTCATGCGGCATCCGCGAGCGCCGGGGTGGGGAGGCGCAATGCCCGCTGCGCGCCGTGGGCCCACCGCCGCAGCTGCAGCTCGCCGCGCTCGTCCTCGATGAGCGCCGAGCAGGACTCGACCCAATCCCCCGTGTTCGCGTAGATCGCCCCCTCGATGTGGCAGAGGTTCGCCCGGTGAATATGGCCGCAGACGACGCCGTCGTAGCCGAGGAGCGTCGCGTGCCGCGCGGCGGTCCGCTCGAACTCGGCAATGTAGCGGGCGCTCGTCGGGAGCGCGAGCTTCAAGCGCTCGGCAAGCCGCACCGGGTGCCTGCCGAGCAGGCGCCGCAGATCGTTCAGCCGGTGATCGACGCCGAGCACCGCTTCGTACACGGCATCCCCGAGCGCATAGAGCCAGGCCGGGCAGCCGATCGCGGCCTCGATCTGATCGCCGTGCAGGACGAGCAGGC
>JASHTK010000195.1 GCA_030040575.1 Gammaproteobacteria bacterium | reverse complement strand
GGAGCGCTCAACCTGCACGGCTCGCTGCTGCCGAAGTACCGGGGGCGCGCGCCGATCAACTGGGCCATTCTGCGGGGCGAGCCCCGCACCGGCGCGACGCTGCACTACATGGTGCGCCAGCCCGACGCCGGGCCGATCATCGACCAGGAGAGCGTGCCGATCGGGATCGACGACACGGCGCTCTCCGTGTCGCTCGCGGTGGCGGAGGCGGCGGCGCGGCTCCTCACCCGCGCGCTGCCGCGGCTCGCCGCGGGCCCGCCCGCAGGCCGTCCGATGGACCTCTCCGAGGGATCGTACTTCGGCGGGCGCACGCCGGAGGACGGCCGCATCGACTGGACGTGGCCTGCGGCGCGCGTGCACAACCTGATCCGGGCCGTCGCGCCGCCCTTTCCCGGCGCCTTTGCCGACGTGGGCGGCCGGCGGCTGCTGTTCGAGGGATCGCGCTGGCTCGGCGAGCCGGCGCGGCACACGCAGAGCGCGCCCTGCCTGTACGCGGAGGCCGACCGCCTGCTGCTCGACTGCCGAGACGGTCAACGGCTCGCCATCGCGGGCGTTCTGCTCGGCGGCGAGCCGCTCGGCGCCGAGCAGCTCGGGCGCCTCACGGGCGGCGCACCGCTCCCTCTCGACCCCTCATCCCCCACAAGGCGCATTGCGGAATGAAGAAACTGCTCATCCTCGGTGTCAACGGATTCATCGGCCATCACCTGAGCGAGGCCGTGATCCGCGGCACGGACTGGGACGTGTACGGCATGGACCTCGAGTGCGACCGGCTCGCGAACCTGCTCGGCAGCCCGCGCTTTCACTTCTTCGAGGGCGACATCACGATCAACCGCGAGTGGGTCGAGTACCACATCCGCAAGTGCGACGTGCTGCTGCCCCTGGTCGCCATCGCGACCCCGGCCACCTACATCAGCGATCCGCTGCGCGTGTTCGAGCTCGACTTCGAGGCGAACCTCCCGCTCATTCGCGCGTGCGTGAAGCACGGCAAGCGCGTGATCTTCCCCTCGACCTCCGAGATCTACGGCATGTCGCCCGACCGCGAGTTCCACCCGTACGAGTCCGCGCTCGTGCTCGGGCCGGTCCCGAAGTCGCGCTGGATCTACTCCTGCAGCAAGCAGCTGCTCGACCGGGTGATCTGGGCGTACGGGGCGGAGCGCCAGCTCGACTTCACGCTCTTTCGCCCCTTCAACTGGGTCGGCCCGGGGCTCGATCGGCTGACCGCCCCGAAGGAGGGCAGCTCGCGCGTGCTCACGCAGTTTCTCGGCAACATCGTGCGCGGCGAGAACATCCAGCTCGTGGACGGCGGCACGCAGCGGCGGTGCTTCACGTTCATCTCCGAGGGCATCGACTGCCTCATGCGCATCATCGCGAACCCGGGCGGCATCGCGACGGGCAAGATCTACAACATCGGCAATCCTCACAACGACCTGTCGGTCCGGCAGCTCGCCGAGATGATGCTCGAGGTGGCGCGGACCCTCGATGCGTACGCGGAGAGCGCGCGCCGCGTGCGGCTCGTCGAGGTCTCCTCGGAGAAGTACTACGGGGCGGGCTACCAGGACGTGAGGGCTCGCGTTCCGTGGATCCGCAACACCACGGAGGAGCTCGGCTGGACTCCGAGCATCGACATGCCGGCGGCGCTGCGCGGGATCTTCGAGTCGTACCGCGCGAATCTGCCGGCGGCGCGCGCGCTGGTTGAGGCCAGCTGACCGCGAGATGTCCGAGCCTCCCGCGTCAGCCTCGGCGCATCGGGAGCGTCGCGTGGCGCTCAAGGTGGACGTGGACACGCTGCGCGGGACGCTCGAGGGCGTCCCCGCGCTCGCGGCCCTCCTCGGCAGGCTCGGGGCGGGGGCGACCTTTTACTTCAGCGTCGGTCCCGACCACACCGGGCGCGCGGTGCGGCGTATCTTCCGTCGCGGGTTTCTGCGCAAGGTCCGCCGGACCTCCGTTGCCGCGCACTACGGCGTGCGCACGCTGCTTTACGGGACGCTGCTGCCCGGTCCGCGCATCGGGGCCCGCGCGGGCGATGCGATGCGCGCCGTCCGCGATGCGGGCTTCGAGGTCGGCGTGCATTGTCACGACCACGTCCGCTGGCAGGACGGCGTCCGCGCAGCCGACGCCGCCTGGACGCGCCGCGAGTTCGAGCGGGCCGTCACGGGGTTCGCGGCCGTGTTCGGGGAGCCGCCGCGCTCGCATGCCGCCGCCGGCTGGCAGGTGAATGCGCACCTGCTCAGGCTCGAGCAGGAGTTCGGGCTCGACTTCGCGAGCGACACGCGCGGCTCGCGGCCGTTCTACCCGTCCATGGACGGCGTTGCGGGACGGTGCGCGCAGATTCCGACGACGTTGCCGACCTTCGACGAGCTCGTCGGCGTGGACGGCCGCGATGCGTCCGCCGCCGCGCGGCGGGTCCTCGAGCTCACCCGCAGCGGCGGGCCGGCGACCCACGTCTTCACGCTGCACGCCGAGCTCGAGGGGATGAGGCTGCTCCCGCAGTTCGAGCGGTTGCTGCGCTCGTGGCTCGAGGAGGGCTACGCGCTGGTCGCGATGCGGGATCTCGCCGCACGGCTCGGGGGCGAGGTGCCGCGCCATCGTGTCGAGCTCGAGGGGGTGCCCGGGCGCAGCGGCGTGCTCGCCGTGCAGGGCCGCGCGCTCGACGTGCCGCCCGCGCCGGCGTCCGCGGCAGCGCCCGCGCCGTGACGGAGAAGACGTTGTCCGAGACACCACGGGCCTCCGAGACAGCGCGAGCGTCCCACGCGCCGGCGAAGCCGGAGGGGCTCGCGGAGCGGCGCGCGCCGCGCAGCATCGCCCTGTGGATCGCGCTGCTCGCGATCGGCGCGACGTGGATTGCGCTCTGCGGCGGGCGCGCGCTCTTCAATCCCGACGAGGGCCGCTACGCGGAGATCCCGCGCGAGATGCTGGCGACGGGCGACTGGATCGTCCCGCACCTCGACGGGCTCGTGTACATCGAGAAGCCGCCGCTGCAGTACTGGGCGACCGCGGTCGCGTACCGGCTCCTCGGCGAGAGCGCGTGGTCGGCGCGCCTGTATACCGGCCTCTGCGGCCTTGCGACGGCGCTCGTCACGGCCTGGCTCGCCTTGCGCCTCTGGGGCGCCGCCGCGGCTTGGCGCAGCGGCATCGTCTGCGGGAGCTCGCTCCTGGTCCTGGTGATGAGCCACCAGCTCACCCTCGACATGAGCCTCACGCTGCTCATGACGATCACGCTCGCGGCCTTCTGCGTGGCGCAGGACGCGCGCGCCGGCCCGCAGGCGCGGCGCCGCTGGATGGCGCTCGCCTGGGCGGGCGCCGCCGGCGCCTTTCTCACGAAGGGGCTGGAGGCGGGCGCGCTGCCCGTGCTCGCGCTCGCCGCCTACTCCGCGCTCCATCGCGACGGGAAGCCCTGGCTGCGGCTCTCCCTGGTCCCGGGCCTCGCGCTCTTCCTGCTGATCGCCCTGCCGTGGCTCATCGCCATCCAGCACCGGCTTCCGGCGTTCTTCGATTTCTTCTTCGTGAGGGAGCACGTCGAGCGCTTCCTCACGCGGGTCGAGGCGCGCTACCAGCCGTGGTGGTTCTTCGGGGAGGTCCTGGCGCTCGGCTCGCTGCCCTGGATCGCGCCGATGGCCCGCGCGCTCGCGACGGGGTGGCGCGCCTCGGAGCCGCAGGGACGCTTCGACGCCCGGCGGCTGCTCTGGGTGTGGAGCGTCGTCGTGCTCGTCTTCTTCTCCGCGTCCGACTCGAAGCTGATCCCCTACATCCTGCCCATGTTCCCGGCGCTCGCGCTGCTCGTGGGCAGCGCGGCGGAGGCGCGGTTGCGCGCCGACCTCCGCGCGACGGGGATCGGCTTGATGGCGGCGGGCGTCGCGCTCGCGGTGGGCGCGGCGCTGCTGCCGCGGCTGCTGCACGATCCGGCGAGGGCGCCATACTTCCTCGACATCCGCCTGCCGCTCGCCTACCTCGCCGCGGCGCTGTTCGCCGGGGGCGCGATCGTCCGCCGCCTGCGCGGGGGGAGTCTGCCCTTGACGGCGGCGGTGGGGGCGACGGCGTACGCGGGCTTCATCGGCGTCATGTGGGCCGCGCGCGTGCTCGCGCCCCTTTATTCCGGCGGCCCGCTCCTCGACCGGCTCCCTGCGGCGCTCCGCGCCGGCACGACGGTGTACAGCGTGCGAATGTATGATCAGAGCCTGCCGTTCTACCTCGAGCGCACGGTGACGCTGGTGGACTATCGCGGAGAGCTCGACTTCGGCCTCACGCTCGCGCCGCAGCAGACGATCGGCTCGCTCGAGGCGTTCGAGCCGCGCTGGCGCGCGAGCCCCCAGGCGCTTG
>JASHTK010000194.1 GCA_030040575.1 Gammaproteobacteria bacterium | reverse complement strand
TGCGTCTGGCCGGGGGCGATGCTCGCGAGTGCATGGGTGTCAATCGCGACGAGCGTGGCATCCGGCGGGGTCAGCGCCTTCGCGATCTCGTTCGCCAGCCCCCGGGCAAGCGTCGTCTTGCCCGTACCGGGGGGGCCGAACAGGACGATGAGCCCATGAATGGGCGCCACCTCGAAGGACAGCCTCCGGCGCAAGGTGAAGGCGAGCACCGCTTGCGAGAGCAGCCGCTCGCGCACGCCGGGGCCGACCTTGATGGCTTCCCAGCAGGCCGCAAGCCGCTGCTGCGGCAGATGAACCTGCTCTGCGATGACCTCCATCATCAGCATCTCCTTCGTGTCGAGCCCGAGCGTGCGTTGCGCGAACAAGCGGCGCTACAGGGATGCGCGCAGGTCCTGATGCGCGAATCCGCCGAGCGGCCCGGCGCAACGGCGCCCGAGCGCCATGACTTTGAACGCCTCGCCCATCTCGCCCGGCAGCAAAAGCTGGCGCGCCTCGCTCGCGGCGCGTGCGCGCGCCGCCGGATCGCTCGGCTCGGCGACGAGCGCCTCGATGCCCGTGCCGAGCAGAAACGCGGCCTGGGTGGCGAAGCCCAGCACCCGGAGCCCGGCGGCGTCCGCCGCCTCGGCCACCCGGGTGAAATCCACCCAGGCAGTGATGTCCTGCACGCCGACATGGCTGAAGGGATCGTCGCGCGCGAGGCACCGGCGGATGCGCGGCTCGCGGCGGCCTACGAGGCGATGCGGCGCGGCCTGCCTCGACCTCTGCCCGAGGGCTACCGCTCCGAGCTGTGCCTGAGAGTGGAGCCGTGGGTCCGCGGCGTCGCCGAGTTCCTCGAGCGCGGCGCCCTCCTCGTGCTCGATTACGGGCTGCCGCGCGCCCACTACTACCATCCCGAGCGCGCGCAGGGCACCCTGCGCTGCCACTTCCGGCAGCGCGTGCACGATGATCCCCTCGTGCGCGTCGGCGTGCAGGACATCACGGCCTGGGTGGATTTCACGCGCGTCGCGGAGGCGGCGGACACCGCGGGGCTCGAGGTGCTCGGATTCGCGACGCAGGCCGCGTTTCTGCTCGGCACGGGCATCGAGGCGCTCGTCGCCGCGCCGCCGGATCCCGCGGAGCGCGCGCGCGCCGCGAGCGAGGCGCGCCGGCTTCTGCTGCCGGGCGAGATGGGCGAGGCATTCAAGGTGATGGCCCTCGGGCGCGAGCTGCGCGGGCCGCTCGGCGGATTCGCTCATCAGGACCTGCGCGCCTCGCTGTAGCCGTGCTTGAGCGCCGTGAGCGCGGCGAGGCGCTTCGCCCGCAGGCGCGCGCCGACCGCGGGCCCCTCGAGGCCGCGGCGATCCTCCTCGGAGAGCGCGACGCACGCAGCTTGCGCGCGGGCTTCCCGCAGATACGCGGCCTGCGGATACGGGCGGTCCTCGAGGCCCGCTCGCCCGCGCGCGTCCGCCTCGCAGGCGGCGAGCAGGTCGGCGAAGCGCTCCGGCCGGCGCAAGGCGTCGGTGGCCTCGAGCAGCTCGAGCAGCGTCGCGGGCTTGAGCTCGAGCGCCCGGTGGACGCTCGTGTGGTGCCGGGCGGCGAGCACGGCGAGCTCGTGATGCGCATTCGGGGCCTTCAGGCGCAGCGCGAGCGCCTCGACGAGCGGAACGCCGGCCGCCTCGTGCCCGGGATGGCTCGGCCAGCGCTCGCGCGGCGTCAGCGCCTTGCCGAGATCGTGCACCAGCGCGGCGAAGCGGACGGCGGTGGAGGCCCCGCTCCGGGCGGCGTACCGCAGGGCGAGCAGGACGTGGACGCCGGTATCGATCTCCGGATGCCACGCGGCCGGTTGCGGCACGCCGAACAGCGCTTCGAGCTCGGGATAGAGCACGGCCAGCGCACCGCAGCTTCTCAGCACCTCGAAGAACACCTCGGGCTGCGGCTCGCCGAGCGCGTGCTCGGTCTCCTGCCAGACGCGCTCCGCGACGAGCGCATCGACCTCGCCCGAGCGCACCATCCGCGCCATGAGCGCCGTCGTCTCGGCCGCGACCGTGAAGCCGAGCGCGGCGAAGCGCGCGGCGAAGCGCGCGACACGCAGGATCCGCACGGGATCCTCGATGAACGCCTCGGAGACATGCCGCAGCACGCGCGCCTCGAGGTCGCGGCGGCCGCCGTACGGATCGATGATCTCGCCCGCTGCGCTCTCGGCCATGGCGTTGATGGTGAGATCGCGCCGCCTCAAATCCTCCTCGAGCGTCACCTCGGGTGAGCACTGCGTCGTGAAGCCGCGGTACCCGGGCGCCACCTTGCGCTCGAGGCGCGCGAGGGCGTACTCCTCGCGCGTCTGCGGGTGCAGGAACACGGGGAACTCGCGGCCGACCGGAGTGTATCCGCGCGCGAGCAGCTCCGCGGGCTCGGCGCCGACCACGACCCAGTCGCGCTCGCGGACGGGTCGGCCGAGCAGCCGGTCACGCAGCGCGCCGCCCACCAAGTACACTTGCATGCCTGCATGTTAACCGAGAGACGGTCCCTTAAGATCCGCCTTCTGCTCGCGTGCCTCAGCGCCGCCGCCTTGCCCGGGTGCGGCACGATGTATCTGCTGCAGGCCGCGCACGGCGAGGTGCAGGTCCTCGACCGGCGCCGGCCGATCGCGCAGGTCATCGAGAATCCGAGCACGCCGCAGGCGCTGCGCGCGACGCTCCGGCAGGTGCGCGACGCGCGGGATTTCGCGACGCGGGTGCTCGACCTGCCGAACAACGGCAGCTACCGCACCTACTCCGACATCGGCCGGCCGTACGTGGTCTGGAACATCGTCGCAACGCCCGAGTTCTCCGTGGTGCCTTTGCACTGGTGCTTCCCCATCGCGGGCTGCGTCGCCTACCGCGGCTACTTCCACGAGAAGGCGGCTCGCAAGTTCGCCGCCCGTCTGAAGGCTGAGGGCCATGACGTGATCGTCGAGGGTGTTCCGGCCTACTCGACGCTCGGTCGATTCGCCGATCCGGTGCTGAGCACCATGCTGCCGTACGG
>JASHTK010000193.1 GCA_030040575.1 Gammaproteobacteria bacterium | reverse complement strand
AGCGCGGGCGAGAAGCGCCGGGCGAGCGCGCGCAGCCGAGGGGGCGTGAGCCGCTCGAGCGCTCTTGCGACTGCCGCCGCGCCGAGCGCCGCGCGCAGCCGGCGCGGATACGGAAGGATCCGCGCGAGCGAGGCCCGCAGCAGCCGCTCGCGCCAGGGGCGCCGGTACGTGCGCTCCACATACATGCGCGCATGATCGATCAGGTGCTGATAGTGCACGCCCGAGGGACAGGCCGTCATGCACGCGAGGCAGGAGAGGCAGCGGTCGATGTGCTTCACGACGGGCTGCGTCGCCGGTCGCGAGGACTCGAGCATGTCCTTGATGAGCACGATGCGGCCTCGCGGGCCGTCGAGCTCGTCGCCGAGCAGGACGTACGTCGGGCAGGTCGCGGTGCAGAATCCGCAATGCACGCACTTGCGCAGGATCCGCTCACTCGCGGCGACCTGCGGATCGTTGAGCTCGGCGGGCTGGAAGCGGGTTTGCATGGCGGCCGCGCGGATCAGCTCAAGCGTCCGGGATTGAGCCTGCCGGAGGGGTCGAACGCCGCCTTGAGGCGGGCCGTCACGGCGGCGAGCGGTCCGCTCGGCGGCTGAAACACCGCGGTCGCCGCGCGCACCTCGCGGGGCGCCTTGACGAGCGTTGCGTGCCCGCCGCGCAGCGCCCCGCGCACGCGCTGGGCATCTGCCTCGCTCGCGCCGATCCAGATGAGTCCGCCGCCCCAGTCGAGCAGATAGTCCTCGGGGGCGAGCCGCTCGAGGACCCCGGTCGCATCGCCCGGCGGCACGGAGAGCCGCCACACGATCGGATGCGCCGTGAGCGGCTCCACCGCACCCACGGCGCTCCAGAAGCGCCGAGAGTCCTCGCCGAGGAGCCATTCTCCGTCCGGCTCGCCGAGCAGTGCGAGGAGCGCGGCGGCCCGCGCCCTCACCGAGGGCACGAACCCCTCGAGCCGCAGTCCGACGCCGCGCCCGGGCAGGAAGGCGGCAGCCGACACCTCACAGGCCGAGCCGAGCGCGTCGGTCATGGCGCGCACCGCTGCCGCAGGCGCCAGGCCCGTGAGGAGCAGCGTCCGCTCGTGCTCCGGCGCGGGATGGACCCGCACGGTGACTTCCGTGAGCACCGCGAGCGTTCCCCACGAGCCGGCGAGCAGCTTCGGCAGATCGTAGCCCGTCACGTTCTTGACGACTCGGCCTCCGGCCTTGAACCGCTCGCCGCGACCGGAGACGGCGCGGAAGCCGAGAAAGTGGTCGCGGGCCGCCCCCGCGGTGATGCGGCGCGGCCCCGAGTGATTCGCCGCGAGCACCCCCCCGATCGTGGGCTCGCCCGCCCCTGCGAGGAGCCGCGTGAAATCCGGCGGCTCGAACGCGAGGCGTTGTGAGTGCGCGCCGAGCGCCTGCCTCAGCGCCTCAAGCGGCGTCGCGGCGCGCGCGGTGAGCACGAGCTCCGCGGGCTCGTAGTCCACGATGCCGCTCAGCGCCGAGAGATCGAGCCGCTCCGCCTCGACGGGCCGACCGATCCCGCGCTTCGAGCCTCCGGCGACCGGCTCGAGCGCACAGGTGCTCGCGGCGATCAGCTCCGCGACATCCGCCTCATCCCGCGGCCGCAGCATCCGCGACCCCTCAGAAGCGAGGCAGATCGGCGAACCGCCCCGCTCCCTCGCCTCGTCCCGGCGCGCCGGCCGGCCGCTCCGCGGCGCCCGCCGAGCGGTGCGCTTCCGAGTGGACGTGCATCCGCCCTTCCTCCGCGCATCGATGCAAGCTCGGGAAGACCTTGCCGGGATTGAATCGCGCCGCGGGATCGAAGACCGCCTTCACCCGGCGCTGCACCTCGAGGTCGACCGCCGTGAACTGATACGGCATCAGATCACGCTTCTCTATGCCGACGCCGTGCTCGCCGGTCAGCACGCCGCCCACATCGACGCACAGCCGGAGGATGTCGGCGCCGAACGCCTCCGCCCGCTCGAGCTCGCCCGGCTGGTTCGCATCGTACAGGATGAGGGGATGAAGATTGCCGTCGCCGGCGTGAAACACGTTCGCGACACGCAGGCCGTAGCGCTCCGACATCTGAGCGATGGCGCGCAACACCCGGGGCAGCTCGCGGCGCGGAATGGTGCCGTCCATGCAGTAGTAGTCCGGGCTCAGCCGTCCGACCGCCGGGAACGCCGACTTGCGGCCGGCCCAGAAGGCGAGCCGCTCGGTCTCGCTCGCGGATGCCTTGCAGCTCGATGCCCCGTGCTCACGGGCGAGCTCGCTCACGCGCCCGAGGAGGTAGTCCACCTCCGCCGCCGGTCCGTCGAGCTCGACGATGAGGAGCGCCTCGGCCTCGAGAGGGTAGCCCACGTGCACGAACGCCTCGGCCGCGTGGATGGCCGGCGCGTCCATCATCTCGAGTCCTGCGGGCACGATGCCGGCGGCGATGATGGCGGCGACGCAGGCGCCCGCGCCCTCGGTCGTCGCAAACCCAACGAGCAGCGCCCGCGCGCTCGGCGGCCGGCTGAGGATGCGCACGGTGACCTCGGTCACGATGCCGAGCAGTCCCTCCGAGCCCGTGACGATTCCGAGCAAATCGTAGTGGCCTGAGTCGAGATGCCTGCCTCCGAGGCGGACGATCTCGCCGTCCGGCAGCACGAGCTGCACCCCGAGCAGGTTGTGGGTGGTGAGGCCGTACTTGAGGCAATGCACGCCGCCCGAGTTCTCGGCGACGTTGCCCCCGATCGTGCACGCCACCTGGCTCGAGGGATCGGGCGCGTAGAAAAAGCCCCGCGCCGCGACGGCGTGGCTGATCGCGAGATTGGTCACCCCGCACTGCGCGACCACACAACGATTCTCGTAGTCGATCGCGAGGATGCGGCTCAGCTTGGCGAGGCCGATCACGATCGCATCGGCGGCCGGAACCGCTCCGCCCGAGAGCGAGGTGCCCGCTCCGCGCGCGACGATGCTCAATCCCTCACGGTGCGCAAATCGCAGCAGGTCCGAGACCTGCTCGACCGTCTGCGGCAGCGCGACGGCGAGCGGCTTCTGCCGATAGGCGGTGAGCGCGTCCGTCTCGTACGCCGCAAGTTGCAGCGCGTCCTCGATGAGGCACTCGGGCGGGACGATGGCGCGCAGTGCGCGCACGATCTGCGGGCGGCGCGCGAGGATGGCCGGGTCGGGCTCGGGAAGCGAGACCACTCGGCCTCAGCCGGCCGTGCTGAGCGCGCGGGTGAGCTCGCGGGGATCGATGCTCGAGACGCCGGCCACTGACCGCTCCTACTCGAAGCCTACAGCATGAGGCAGTCGGGTGCCGGCCCGCAACCGTCCGTCCCGCCGACCGAGCCGGTGTAGCATGGCGCCATCCCGGCCAGCCGAGAGGAGCGCTCAGTGAGCCGCCAAGACCCCGCACGCCTCACGCGCCGCGAAGCCCTTGCCCTGCTCGCCGGCGCCGGACTGCTCTCGCGCCGCTCGGCGCATTCGGCCGAGCCCGGTGCATCGCACGGGCCGCACGCCCGGCACTCCCCGCTCATCGAGAAGCCGATTCCCTCGACGGGCGAGCGGCTGCCGGTCGTCGGGCTCGGCACCAACCGCTTCAATCCTCGCTCGCCCGAGGAGCTCGGCGCCCTGCGGGCCGTGCTCGAGGAGCTCCCGCGGCTCGGCGGCAAGGTCATCGATACGGCCGCGATCTACGGCCGGTCGGAGTCGGTGATCGGCGGGGCGCTCGCGAGCTTCGGGCTGCGCGACCGGATGTTCCTCGCGACGAAGGTCATGGCGCGCGACGCCGCCTCGGGCAAGGCGTCGATCGAGCGGTCCTTCACCGCGCTCGAGACCCCGCGCATCGATCTGCTGCAGGTCCACAACCTCCTCGACATGGATGAGATGATCCCACTGCTGCAGGACATGAAGCGGGCGGGCCGGATCCGCTACGTCGGGATCACGACGGTGAGCCCGGCCGCGCACGGGCGGATGGCGCAGGCCATCGCCCAGTACCCGCTTGATTTCATCCAGCTCGACTACTCGATCGGGGATCGGGATGCGGCGCAGCGGATTCTGCCACTCGCGATGGATCGCGGGCTCGCCGTGCTCATCAACGTGCCGTTCGGCGGCCTGCGCGGCGGCGGCGCGAGCGCCGCCTTTGCGCGGGTGAGCGGCCGCCCGCTACCGCAGTGGGCCCGGGAGCTCGGCGTCACGAGCTGGGGTCAGCTGCTCCTCAAGTACGTCGTGTCGCACCCGGCCGTGACGTGCGCGATTCCCGGCACGACCGAGGTGAGCCACCTCACGGACAACCTGCACGCCGCGCGCGGGCGCCTGCTCGACGCCGCCGAGCGGGCGCGCCTCGAGCGGCTCTGGGACTCCTTGGCCTGAGCGCTTCTCAGGCCTCAGCCGGGCTCCCCGGGCTTCGGCGAGCCCTCGAGCCAGGCGCGGCCTTCCGCGTAGAGCCTCTGCACCTCCGGCCCCCGCAAGCCCGGCAGCCCCGAGCGCTTCACGGTATAGCCGATGCGCGTCTGAAGGTACGCGAGGTGGCGGTAGCCCTCCGGAAAGCTCGCGAGCAGCTGCGCATCGAGCCGCAGGGCGCTGCCCGGTGAGACCGGGTCGATGCGATCCTTCTCGTAGATCGGCTGCCGGCGCACCATGCCCCAGCGCCCCGCCCGGCGCTCGAAGAAATCATAGAACCGCCCGGTGCACACCACGTCGCACAGCACCCCCTCGACGGATGCGCGCTGATTGATCGTCATCTTGGTCTGGGCGATCGCCCTCGCCCCTGCGAGGTCGCAGGTGAAGCCCCCGTGGAAATGCAGGATGCTGACGCCCCGCTCGAACCCCTCGCGCCGGGCGCGGACGAACTCACTCGCGGGTCCCTGCAGCCACGTCGCCGTCATCCAGCCGTCCTCGTGCCACAGCGCGGCGAATCGCTCCCAGTCCCCGCTGTCGCTGTAGAGGATCCACCGGTCCACGATCTCCCGGATCGCCTGTTTCCCGGCATGGTGATCGCTCGACATTGCGGTACCCTCCTCAGCCGTCATGACAGCGCAGCGCGTCGCGGCAGTTTCGGCCTGGATGATGGTGGCGGCAACCGCATGGATCGAGGCCGCCGCGGCGCCGTCCGTTTGCGCGCCCGACCCGCGCGCCGCTGCGGCTCCGAGCGGTCTGCGGGCGCTGTGCGTCGACGCCGGCTCGACGATCGGACCCCTCCGCGTGCTGCTCGGAGTCAACGGCGCACCCGCGCCCGGCATGCACAAGCCGCCGGGCTTCACCTTCGGCGGCTGGAACATGCCGCAGGACGTCGATACCTCCAAGGGCTACCGGGAGGCGCGCATCGATCTCGTTCGCACGCACGACGCGTACGGTCCCGGCGACATCGATGCCGAGTTCAACGGTCCGCCCGCGCCGAGCGGCTTCAATGTCTCCTCGGCCCGCAACGCGCTCGATATCTACCCGGACGCGAACGCCGACCCCGAGGATCCGAAGAGCTATCACTTCGGCCCGACCGATCGGCTCATCGCCTCGATCGTCGGCATCGGCGCGCAGGTGATTTTCAGGCTCGGGCGCAGCGAGACATCCGGCGTCGCCCCGCCGCAGGATTTCGCGCGCTACGCCTCGGTGGTGGAGCACATCGTCCTGCACTACAACCGCGGCTGGGCGCACGGCTACCACGACGGGCTGCGCTACTGGGAGGTGTGGAACGAGCCCGATCTCGGCAAGCTGTTCTGGGGCGGAACGCCGCAGCAGTTCTACCGCCTGTATGCCGAGCTCGCCCGAGCGGTGAAGCGCGCCGACCCGGCGGCGCTCGTCGGCGGGCCGGCGCTTGCCAAGTCGAACGACGATTCGCCCTACCAGGACGGATTCCTCGCATACGTGCGGGCCCGGCACTTGCCGCTCGACTTCTACTCCTGGCATTGGTACGCGACCGACGCGGAGGATCCGCTCGACTTTGTGCGCATCGCGCACTCGGTACGGGCGCGCCTCGACCGCTTCGGGTTCGAGCACACCTTGAGCGTGCTCGACGAGTGGAACTACGGGCTCGTCTATCCCCTGCCCTCGGACATGCAACGGGCCGCCTTCGTCGAGACGTCCCTCATTTATATGGCGCACGCGCCGATCGATCTTGCCGCCCTGTACCGCGCCGACAACCTGTTCGGCCGGGACGGGGCTACGGCCAACCGGACCGGTGGGGCGCTGGTCGCGCTCGGCCGCATGAAGCAGACCCCGCTCGAGCTGCCGGTGCGGGGAACGGACAGCTGTGGATTCGCCGCCGAGGCCGGGCGCTCGGCCGACGGCCGCATCGTTCAGATCCTGCTCAGCAATGACGCGATTCCCGCGCAAGCGCTAGGACCGCGCGCGGGACGCAACGTCCTCACGGTTCCACACCAGTTCGAGGTGACGTTGCTCGATCGGCGCCGCATCGCCTGCCGCGAGAGCCGCGGCTACGCGCTGACCGTGACCGGCCTCGCGCCCGAGCGGCCCTATACGCTCGAGCGCTTTCGGATCTCCTCCTCGAGGGGCTTCGGACGGGTCGCGCGCGCGGTTCGCTCGAGCGGCGCGAGCGGCACGGTGCGCCTCCGGGCCGCGCTGCCGCCTCCCGGCATCGAGCTCATCGTCATCGAGGCCGCTCGCCGCGCCTCGAGGTAGCCGCCTGCGATCGAGGCGGCGCACATAGAAAGAGGCCCGCCGGGGGCGGGCCTCTGCGTGCGCATTGAACGCGCGGGATCAGGAAGCAGGCTTCGACGTCGTTGAGGACGCAGACTTCTTCTTGCTGTGATGATGATG
Source organism: Gammaproteobacteria bacterium (assembly GCA_030040575.1). GTDB lineage: Bacteria > Pseudomonadota > Gammaproteobacteria > Steroidobacterales > Steroidobacteraceae > JASHUC01. Next base: position 7,627 of record JASHTK010000193.1, on the reverse strand, counting down.
ATGCGCCTTCGACTTTGTCGTGTGAGTCGCGGGAGTGGTGGACGACGAATCCGCCGCAAACACCACCGGACCGGCGAGCAACAGCAAACCAATCGCAGGAAGCAGCTTTTTAAACACGGGCATCTCCAAAATGATAGGCCAGGCGGCAATGACACTCGAGTTCACCTCGATGCGCGCAAGCTGCCGGAGAGCGCGCTGACGCCGTCCTTGCAGCTCGAGCGGATCGAGCCGGGTGCACGAGCGCGTGCACACTACAATACTTGACATTGGAGTTGCAGCCCCAGTTCGCGCCCCCGGACATTACAAAATCTTCATTACAAAAAATTCAGCTGCGCACTACCCCCAGCGAATCTGCTCGGGACCCGGCGCCGCGACGGTGAAAGGATCGGTGGACCGCCCGCGCCTGAGCGCCGCGCGGACCGCCGGGCGTGCGGCGACCGCGCGCATCCATGACATCGCGCGCGGCACCGCGGCATCGCTCACGACGCCGGAGCAGAGCGCCGGGAGGTACTTGAAGTAGGAGAAGACCGCGACGTCGGCGAGCGAGTACTGCGATCCGGCGAGCCATGGCGCGCCGGCGAGCTGCGACTCGATCTTCTGCACCACCGCCTCGACCCGGATGCGGGCCCGCGAGAGCTGCTGTTCGCCGAAGCCCGCGACGGCCGCCCTCCACAGGTCCCGCCGCTCCCTCGCCGCAATGCGCTCGAGCGCGGCCGCAAGCTCGCTCGCCGGCAACGCGCTCAGAGCAGGCGCTCCGTAGGCATGCCAGGCGAGCTCGCTCACCGAAGCGGCGAATCCGTCGTCCACATACTTCTGCCACACCCGCGCCTCCCAGCGGCCGCGTGACTGCGCAGGCATGAGGGGCCGATCGGGGAATGCCTCCTCCAGGAACTCGCAGATGGCGCTCGCCTCCGTGTACGCCCCCCCGTCGTGCACGAGAACCGGCACCTCACCCGAGCTCAGCTCGGGGAGCTCCGGCCGGGGCGGCTCGCGCCGGACCGAGTCAAAGTCGAGGGCGCCGACATAGTGGCTCGCGTACTCGAGTCCTTTCTCCTCCAGGCAGATCATGACCCGCGCGCAGGCGCCGTTCGGCTCCGAGTGATAGAGCTCCACCGTCGGTCGCGCTCCCTCGGTCGGCTTTCCGCGCTCCTCGCTCACGCGGTCTCCGCCGCCGGCCGCGGCGTGTGCGTGGCCGCGCGCAGCGCGCGCACCGCCGGCCGGTCCTCCATGCGTCCGATCCACGCCATCGTGTGGGGCGTCAGGCCGTCGTTGACGATCTCGGGGGACCACCTCGCGATGAAGCTGTAGAAGTTGAGCAGATCGATGTCGGCGAGCGAGTAGCTCGGCCCCGCGATCCAAGGCGATCCGGAGAGGGCGGCCTCGATGCGCGCGGCCGCCTCCTGCACGCGCCGATGCGACTCGGCGAGCTCCGCGGGCGGGGTTTGCTGCAGATAGGCGCTGAGCCACGCTCGGCGCCGGTCGGGGTCGGGAACCGCGGAGAGGACGCGCTCGACCTCCTCTCGGCTGCGCGCCCCCATGAACGCCGGGACGATCCGGTTCCAGTGGATCATCATCAAGGACCGTCCGATGTCGCTGTCGAGATACCGGCACCACCGGCGCATGCGCCAGCGCGCGCGCGGCTGCGGCGGTCGCAGCGGCGGCCCCTCGAACGCCTCGTCGATGTACTCGCAGATCGCCGCGCCCTCGGTGAAGGCCTGTCCGTCGTGGAGGAGCGCCGGCACCTGGCCGCGCGGATTGACGGTGAGGTACTCGGGCCGCAGCTGCTCGAATGCGCGGCCGTTCAATTCGTGCTCGGTGAACGGCACGCCCTTCTCGAGCAGCGTGAGGAACACTCTGCCGGAGTTCGAGCCGAGAGGCTGGAAGAAGTAGAGCTCGACCGCCATGCACCCTCCGTTGACATGTCACCGGGATCCCCGCGCCGGCCTGCGACGTTACCCGCCCGGGACGGCGAGGACAAGATGGCGCGCACGCGGCGCTCGGAAGGTCCGCACCGCGCGCGCACGGGCGCGCGTGGCGGGTGCTCAGGAGGCCCGCAGGGCGAGGGCCGCAGGGTCGGAATGAGGCTCGCCGGCGAGGAGCCCGGTGAGGACCGAGAGCTCGACTGGCTTGGTGACGTGATGGTCGAATCCGGCTTCGCTCGCGAGCCGCCGGTCCTCCGCCTGGCCCCAGCCGGTGAGCGCAATGAGGCGGGGGCGCTCGCGGCCGGACTCCCGCCGGACGCGGCGGGCCACCTCGTAACCGTTGAGGCGAGGCAGTCCGATATCGAGCAGCATCACGTCGGGATCGAACGTCTGCACGGCGATCAAGGCCTGCTCGCCGTCATGCTCGAGCCGGGTCTCGTGTCCGAGCGCGCGGAGCAGCATCGAGAGGCTCTCGGCGGCGTCGACGTTATCGTCGACGATCAGCACCCGCCGCTGCCTCGTGCGGACGGAGGGCTCGGCCGACTGCAGCGGGTCGCCGGGCGCCTCGACGGCGGGCAGCCGCACGCTGAACGTGCTGCCCTCGCCGAGCCCAGCGCTACGGGCCTCGACTCGCCCCCCGTGCATCGCGGTGAGGCGGCTGACCAGGGTGAGCCCGATCCCGAGACCGCCTTGGGTGCGGTCGAGCGAGGGGTTCACCTGCACGAACATGTCGAAGATGTGCGGCAGCATGTCCGCCGGAATCCCGATGCCGGTGTCCTCGACGTCGATGCGCACCTCGTCAGGCTCTCGGTGGGCCGTGAGCCGGATGCGGCCGCCGCGCGGGGTGTATTTGGCGGCGTTGCTCAACAAGTTCCCGATGATCTGCGCAAGGCGGGTGATGTCGCCCTCGATGTAGAGCGGCTCACGCGGCAAGCATACCTCGAGGCGATGGCCGGCCTCCTCGATGAGGGGCGTGCTCACCTCCACGGCGTGCGCGACGACCACGGAGACCGCGACCCGGGTGCGCTGCAGCTGGATGCGGCCCTGGGTGATGCGCGACAGATCGAGCAAGTCATCGACCAGGCGCGAGAGATGCAGGAGCTGGCGGTCGATGATGGCTCGCGCGCGATCGAGGAGCGGCTCGGGCGGGGTCGTGAGATGCAGCACCTCGAGCGCATTGCGCATCGGGGCGAGCGGATTGCGCAGCTCGTGCGCGAGCAGCGCGAGGAACTCGTCCTTGCGGCGGTCCGCCTCGAGCAGCGCAAGCTCGAGGCGCTTGCGCTGCGTGATGTTCGTGACCGCGGCCACCCACCCGTCGACGGCGCCGTCGGACCCGAACATCGGCACGTAGACCGCGCTGATCCACTGCACGCCGCCCTCCGCGAACTCCACCTGCTGCTCGTGCTCGACGCGATGCCCCGCGAGGACAGCCTCGTAGTGCGGCAGGAACGTGCGGAACCTCGACTCGCCAATCACCTCCTGGATCGGTCGCCCGACGATCTCATCGACGGAACGTCCAATCCATTCGGCGAGCTGCGGATTGACCCACACGTAGCGCAGGTCGCGGCTGCAGCGCGCCATGCCGGCAGGCGTGAGATCGGTGACGGTCTGCAGACGCGAGCGCGCGTCCCGGGCGGACTCGACGGCGATCCGGAAGCGCTCCTCGCTCGCGCGCAGCGCGGCCGCCTGGTCGGCCGCGCTGCGCCGGGCCCGGCGCAGGCCCTCGGCGAGCACGATGATGAGGGCACCGCCGAGGGCGCAGAGCAGCGTCTCTCCCGCTCCGGACAGGACGCTCCACGGGACGCGCCGGAGCGCGATGAGCCCGCCGATGAGCAACGCCAAGACGCCGAGGGATGCGGCGATCGTGTACGGACGGGCAGACTTGGCGAACCGGTCGCTCACGACGCTGTCCCGGATGGGTACGGGCCACGGGACGCGTGAGCTTAGGCGTGCGTGCACCGAAACACCAGCCGTGGCGAGGGCGCCGGGCTCGCATCGGTCCGGCAGGCGAAGCGGAGGGAGCTCGAGCTTGACTGATGGCACGCCGGCCGCGCGCTCGGTTCCCGCCGCCTCAGGCGGGGCGTGCTGCGCCGGGCGGCTCCGGGCTGCTGCGGGCTGGTCCGGCCACCACCGGCTAATTTGACGGCGCGGGACCGGCTGCCGGCGGAGGCGGTGGTGTGGGGGCCTGGCGTGCCGCGCCGCCTGCCGCGGGCGCGCGGGAGAGTCCCAGCTTCTCGCGCAGCTCGCGCGCCGTCAGCAGCTTCACGTAGACCGGCGTTCCCACATCGAATTCCCGCGCGCGCGCCAGGCCGCCCACCACGACCGGCGCGAACCCCGCCGCGCGCACCAAGCGCTCGGCGACGGCGAGCGCCCTCGGATCATCGCCGGCGAGCGGAATGCCGACGAGCTCTCCGGAGCGATGCGCCTGGCTCGCGAGATTGGGCGCGGTGATGGCGTTGAAGGCTCGAACGAGCCGTACGCCGGGCAGGTACTGCGCCGAGGCGACCCCGGTGCCCTTGCGGCGCGCCTCAAGCGCCATCGCGCCATCGCGCTGCGGGTAGGGATTGCCGGTGTCGAGCACGATCTTGCCCGCGAGCTCGGGCGCAAGGTCGCGGCCGACCTGGGGCAAGGCTCCGTAGGGCACCGAGATCAGCACGACATCGCCAAACGCCGCGGCCTCGCGGGGCGTGCCGACGTGCACCTTCGGACCGAGCGCGTGAGCGAGGGATTGCAGCTCCTCGGGATGGCGCGAGGAGATCGTGAGCTCGTAGCCGGCCTTGGCCCAGAGGGACGCCAAGGTGCCGCCGATGCGGCCGGTGCCGATGATGCCGATCTTGAGCGGCCGGGAGTGATGAGACACCGCCGCCCGTGAGATCCCGCCTGCCGCGAGGATCGCCGCGGCCGCCGCCGCAAGCACCATCGCTCGAGGCGAGCGCCCACTCTTCACTCCCGCCTTGATCGCCTCTGCGCTCGTTCTCATTGAAATCTCCGGGCGATGGACCGGCCTATGATGGCACCGCCGAGTGCTTCCTGTCATGATGGCCCGCGGAGCGGCAGCGGATGGCGCAGGCAGACTCTGAGCTCGAGTACGTCGGCTTCTGGCTTCGAGTCGGCGCGAGCCTCGTCGATACCGTCCTGCTCGTTGCGGCGACCGCGCCTTTGCTCTGGCTGCTCTACGGGCGCGCATTCGATCCCACGAGCACCGATCTGACGGCGCCGGGGAACTTCCTCTTCGACTGGGTGCTCCCTGCGGTCGCCATCGTCGCGTTCTGGATCGCGCGCCAAGCGACCCCGGGGAAGATGCTCATTTCCGCGCGAATCGTGGACGCCCGCACCGGCGCCAAGCCGACCCTCGCCCAGGCGATCGTGCGCTACCTCGGATATTTCGTCTCGACTGTGCCGCTCGGCCTGGGGCTCATCTGGGTCGGCCTCGATCCGCGCAAGCAGGGCTGGCACGACAAGCTCGCAGGCACGGTCGTCGTGCGGCCGCGGCGGCGCAGCGCCGCGCCGGTGCGGTTCACCGCGGACTGAGCGCGGTCGCACCGAGCCGGCAAAGCGCCGCAATCGCGGGGCCGGCGCCATGCGCGCCTCCCGGCGCGGCGGTGGCGCGCGGCCGAGCGCTGTGTGACACTCGATGCACGGCACGCGGGCACGCGGGCGAGAGGCTCAATATGAAGAATCGAGGCGAACCCGAGGCGCAAGGGGCGGCGGCTCGGAACGAAGAACAGGAGCTCGCCGCCGCGGCCGGGCGCGCAAACCTGCGGCTCGACGTCGCCAAGCAAAATGTCCGGCTCGCAAAGGAGGAGCTCAAGCGCGCCCGCAAGCGCCACAAGGAGGCGAAGCGCGAAGCGAAGCGCGCGCGCAAGCGCGCCGCCGCTGCGCGCAAGGCGTGGAAGCAAGCGCGGCGCAAGAGTACGCGGCGCGGGTCCGGCTCCTCCGAGCGGCCCACCAAGGCTGCGAAAGCCGCCGACGCCGGCAAGCCCGGCAAGCCCGAGAAGCCCGAGAAGCCCGAGAAGCCTGCCGGACGGCGCGGCCGGGCGGCACGGCGCGCGCGCCGCAGAGCTACCGGCGTGCGTGGGCCCAGCGCCTCGGCCTCGCCTCGCAGAGGTTGATGAGGATCCGCCGAATCGGCGGCGCCGGGCAGCGCTCAGCCGCCCTTCCTGCGGCAGGAGTCCATGAACGCGACGCGATCCTCGGCGGTGAGCTGCCGGTCGTTCGCGATCATGTTGCAGCGGCGCTCGATGGTGCGTGCGGACTCAAACAGATCCTCCGGCGCGCGCGTGGAGAGGAGGCACTCGCTCATGAATGCGCGGTACTGCGCATCGGTCAGGCGCTTGCCCTCGGTCGCCGCGACGCACGCCTTGGCGCGCTGCACGGCGGCCGCATCGGACGCCGATTCGCTTTGAGCGCTCGCCGCGGCGGCGAAGGCGAGGAGCAACGGGGCGATGAAGACGGCGCGCATATCCCCTCCGGCGGTCGGGCCCGATGCAAGACGAGCTGCCCTCGAGGCAATCGACGGTAGCGCCGCGAGCTGCCGCGCGCAAGGCACGCAACACGGCCGCGCGCGGCCGGGCCCGGCGGCGTCGGCAGACATAATCTATGGTGCGAGGCAGCGGCCGCGACGCGACCGCGGTATGGCCAAGTCGGGTTGAAGCCGGACACTTCCGGCCCGCAAACGGGGCACCGGCAAGGGATGCCGGACGGCTCGCCCCGCCGCAGGCGGGGCGAGTCACGGGCGCTCAGGCCTTCTTGACGGCGAGCTTGATGCGCTTCTGCCAGGCTTTGAAGCGCACGGCCGCTTCGCTCCGCTTCAGCTGGCGGGCGATGCGGCGAACCCCTTGCCGGCCCGCGAGCCTCCTCAGCAGCTTCAATTCGGCGGTGGTCCAGAGCACTCTTTTTCGACGTGAACGTGGCATGTGCAAGCTCCGATGGATACTTGATTTTAATCGAGACGACTGTCAACCAATGCATTCTAACTCTAATATCTTAGCGCCTCATCCGGCTCTTGTCTGTTTGTTTGTGTGCTCCGACGCTCCTTGCAACCAAATAGGGCGCCCCGAAGGCCGCGGCGGACCCCGGCGCACGCCGCCTCGATGCGCGCCGCCCGCGGGCTTCGCAGCTTCCTGGACACATCATTGAAGATTTTGCAAGCCCTCGCGCTCACTGACATGCTCGTTGTTAGATCCCGCCTCACAGGCGCGCCGGAGCCGTGGTGCCGAGCGAGAATCTGAGAGCCCGCGGCTCGCCGCGACCCTCGCGACTGCTCGGCAGGCTGTTCTCCTGTCGGGTGATCGCCTTCGAGGCGCGCGAACCGATCGGACCGCAGACGCTGCTCGAGGAGGAGGCGCGCTGCGTCGAGCGCGCCGTGCCGAAGCGCGTCGCGGAATTCGCGGCCGGCCGCGCCTGCGCCCGCCGGGCGCTCGAGCGGCTCGCCATCACGAACTTTGCGCTGCGGATGGGCGCCAACCGTGAGCCCCTCTGGCCCGAGGCCGTCACGGGCAGCATCACGCACACGGCGGGCTTCTGCGGCGTCGTCGTCGCGAGGACGATCGATGCCGCCTCGCTCGGCATCGATGCCGAGCGGCGCGACGCCGTGCGCCGCCGCCTGTGGCGTCACATCGCGACAGCCGCTGAGCTTCAATGGCTCGAGGCGCTGCCGCCCGCCCGCGCCGCGGATATGGCGAGCCTGGTGTTCAGCGCCAAGG
>JASHTK010000192.1 GCA_030040575.1 Gammaproteobacteria bacterium | reverse complement strand
CCGCGAGCGCGGCGCGGGAGCGCGCCGCCTCGCCTCCGGGGCGAGCGGCCTTGCGCTCGCCGCCGAATGCACGCTGGCGGATGCCGAGACCTTGAAGATGACGCTCGCCGGGCTGCTGCGCAGCGTGCAGCCCGTTGCAGTGGACGTGCGGGCCGTGCGCCGCATCGACACGGCGAGCATGCAGCTGCTCGCGGCCTTCGCCCGCGACCGGCGGCTCGCCGGCCTGCCGGTCAGGGTGCGCGGGGAGTCCGCCGTGTTCGAGGAGGCGGCACGGCTGCTCGGAGTGCGTGAGTTGCTGCGCGCGTCGCACGACGCGCCGGCCGCGGATGCCTGAGAGGGGCCGCATGTCTCTCGATCTCGCCCAGTTCCACGCTGCGTTCTTCGAGGAGAGCTTCGAGGCGCTCGATTCGATGGAGGCGGCGCTGCTGCAGCTCGATGTGGGCGCGCCGGATGCGGAGATCATCAACACGATCTTCCGCGTCGCGCACTCGATCAAGGGGGGCGGGGCGACGTTCGGCTTCGGCGATCTCGCCTCGTTCACCCACAGCCTCGAGACGCTGCTCGAGGAGCTGCGCGCGAAGCGCCTCGCCGTCTCCGATGCGGTCTCCAACCTGCTGCTGAAATCGGTGGACGTGATGCGCGACATGCTCCGCGCGCTCCAGGGCAAGCTGCCGACGGATGCGCAGCGGGTCGCCGATCTGCAATTCGATCTCGAGCTCGCGATCGCGCGCAAGGATGCCGCGCGGCCGGCCGAGGCGCCGCAGCCGCAGGCGAGCGCGCTGCCCGAGGCGCGCTTCTGGATCGGCTTTCGGCCCTACCCGCAGTTCTTCGCGCGCGGCAACGACGCCATCCGCATGTTCCGCGAGCTCTCGACGCTCGGCCGGCTCGAGGTGACGACGGACGTGCTGCAGCTGCCGGCCCTCGCCGAGCTCGATCCGCAGGCCTGCCACATGAGCTGGGCCATCGAGCTCACCGGCCCGACCACCGAGGAGGCGATCCGCGAGGTCTTCGACTGGGCGACGGGCGAGTCCGACCTCGAGGTTCGATGCCTCCCGGCGGCCGGCGGCGCATCGGTCGGCGATGCGGTCGCAGCGCGCGCGGCCGATGCGGCGCGCCAAGCCGATGCGGCACGCCAAGCCGATACGGCACGCCAGGCCGACGCCGCGGTCAAGGCGGATGCGCACGGCAAGGCGGAGACCCCGAGCATCACCGGGATCGGCGACTCCGGCTCGATCCGCGTGAGCGTCGAGAAGATCGACGAGCTCATGAACACCGTCGGCGAGCTCGTCATCACGCAGGCCATGCTGAGCCAGCTCGGGCGCCACGTCGATGGGCCCTCGGCCGATCAGTTCCGCTCCGGCCTCGCGCAGCTCGAGCGCAACATGCGCGAGCTGCAGGAGAGCGTGATGCGCGTGCGGATGCTGCCGATCAGCTTCGTCTTCAGCCGCTTCCCCCGCATGGTGCGCGACCTCGCGCAGCGCCTCGGCAAGCAGATCGAGCTCAAGCTCACCGGCGAGCACACGGAGCTCGACAAGACGGTGCTCGAGAAGATCGGCGACCCCCTCGTGCACCTCGTCCGCAACAGCATCGACCACGGAATCGAGCAGCCGCAGGCACGGCTCGCCGCAGGCAAGCCGCAGTCCGGCGTCCTGCACCTCGATGCCTGCCACAGAGGCGGCAACATCGCGGTGGAGGTGAGCGACGACGGCGGCGGCCTCGACAGGGACCGCATCCTCGCGAAGGCGCGCGAGCGCGGCCTCGTCCGCGCGAGCGACGCGCTCACCGACGAGCAGATCGACGAACTCATCTTTGTCCCGGGATTCTCCACGGCCGAGCACACCACCGACCTCTCCGGTCGCGGTGTCGGCATGGACGTCGTGCGGCGGAACATCAAGGAGCTCGGCGGCAAGATCGAGGTGCGAAGCGAGCGCGGCCGCGGCTCGCGCTTCGTCATCACCCTGCCCCTCACCCTCGCGATCGTCGATGGGCAGTCGGTCTGCGTCGGCACCGAGACCTACATCGTTCCGCTCACCTCGATCGTCGAGTCCCTGCAGCTCGCGGAGGGCAACGTCAATCGCCTGAGCGGCCGAGGCGAGATGTTCGCGTTCCGCGGCCATTACCTGCCGGTCATCCGGCTGCACGAGATCTTCGGCGTCGAGCCCCGGGCGCGCGCCCTGCACGAGGGGTTGGTCGTCGTCGTGGAGGGCGACGGGCGGCGCGTCGGGCTGTTCGTGGATGACCTGCTCGGGCAGCAGCAGGTCGTCATCAAGTCGCTCGACGCCAACTACGGTCACGTGGACGGGGTCTCGGGGGCGACGATCCTCGGCGACGGCGCGGTCGCCTTGATTCTCGATCTGCCGGGACTGATTCGCCTCACCTCGATGCGGGTGGCGGCATGAGCGTCGCGGCGCAGCCGAAGCCCACGGAGCGGGCGGCGCCCGATGCGCGCTCCGGAGCGCGCCAGGTGCTGACGTTCGTGCTCGGCGAGGAGACCTACGGCGTCGACATCTTGCGCGTCCAGGAGATCCGCGGCTGGTCGGTCGTCACGAAGATCCCGCGGTCCCCGCCCCACGTGCTCGGCGTGCTGAATCTGCGCGGCTCCATCGTCCCGATCGTGGACTTGAGGATGCGCTTCGAGCTCGCGCGCGCCGAGTACACCGCGGTCACCGTGATCATCGTGCTCTCGGTGGTCGCGGGGGCGAACCGTCGCGACTTCGGTGTCGTCGTGGACGGCGTCTCGGACGTCGTGGACGTGAGCGAGAGCGACGTGCAGCCTCCTCCCGAGCTCGGGGCGCGCGCCGCCACGTCGTACATCCGCGGGCTCGTGCCCGTCGCCGAGCGCATGGTCGTCCTCCTCGACATCGACCGGCTGATCGGCGGGGACATCGAGGACCTCGGGGACGCGGGCGACGCCGCGTAGGGCCCGCGCCGCACCGGATTGCCGGAGAGTGACATGAGAGTGCTCGATCGATTGATGCTGTGGCAGAAGCTCGCCATCCTCATCGCGGCGATGCTCGTGCCGACGGCCCTGCTCGCCTTCTTCTACTTGAACGAGACGAACGGAGTCGTGCGCGAGGCGCGCAACGAGCTCGACGGCGCCCGCTACCTGCAGGAGGTCGGCTCGACCCTGGCGCTGCTCGCGAATCACCGCAGCCGCTCCCACGCCTTCCTCACCGGCGACACGAGCCGCAAGGACGACATGTACGTCGCCGAGGATGCGATCGACAGGCAGCTCGCCTCCGTGGACGCGCTCAATAGCGAGCTCGGCGCACGCTTCCAGGCGACCGAGCAGTGGCAGGCGATCGCCTCGGGCTGGTCCGACCTCAAGGCGCAGCTCGCCAAGTCGATGCCGGACGACAACCTGCAGCGGCACGACGCCCTCATCGATCGAATCGACGCCCTGGTGACCACGGTGTCGATGAACTCCGGCCTGTCGCTCGACCCGGACGCCAAGACGGCGACCCTCATCACCGCCGCGACCAAGCGGGTGAGCGACGCCCTCGTCGCCATGAGCAAGCTCAACGAGCACGCGATCGGCGCCGCGGTGAAGGGCTACCTCGGCGGCGACGACCGCATCGCGATCCAGATCTACGGCGCCGAGGTCGTCGCCGATCTCAACGAGCTCGCGACCGAGCTCACGTGGGCCTCCCCGGGCGCCAAGGCGACGGTGCTGCCTGCGCTCGAGACCGTGAACCGCCAGTTTGGCGCCTTCAGGAGCACCGTCGACAGTCACATCGTCAACGCGCAGAAGATGGACGTCTCGGCCTCTCAGGTGTTCGACGCCGCCGTGCCGGCGGTGCGCGCTCTGCAGGAGCTGTCCGCCGTCAGCTACGCCTCCATGAAGACGGCGCTCGAGCAGCGCGCCTCGACCGCGGCGATCACGCGCGATGTGACGGCGGCGATCATCGCCGCGGTGCTCACGGTCTCCCTCGCGCTGAGCTGGCTCATCGCCCAGGCGCTCTCCCGTCCCATGGCGCGTGCCGTCGAGGTCTTCGGTGCGATCGCCGCCGGGCACTACGACAACGAGATCGAGGCGACGGGCACCGATGAGGTCGGACAGGTGCTGCGCGCCCTCGATGAGATGCAGGAGAAGCTGCGCCAGCAGATCGAGGCCGAGCGCGCCCAGGCGGCGGAGAACGCGCGCGTGCGCCAGGCGCTCGACAAGGTCGCGACGAACGTCGTGCTCGCGGACGCCGCGCACAAGATCATCTATCTCAACGAGACCGCCGAGGCGACCTTCGCGCGCACGCAGTCGGAGATCCGCAAGAGCCTGCCGGGCTTCGAGGCGGCGCGGCTGCTCGGCAGCTCCCTCGATGCGCTGAGCCCCGACCCCGCGCAGCAGCGCCGCATGCTCGAGACGCTCGCCGGCAGCGCGGTGCAGGACCGCGCGCTCGGCGGGTGCAGCTTCCGCACCGTGACCAACCCGGTCGTCGGCCACGACGGCGGGCGGATCGGCACCGTCATGGAGTGGACCGACCGCACCCCGGAGGTCGCCGTCGAGCAGGAGATGCAGGCCATGCTCACCGCCGTGATCGGCGGCGATCTCACGCAGCGCATCGCGCCCGCCGGCAAGGCGGGCTTCTTCGAGGCCCTCGCCCGCAACGTCAACCAGCTGGCCGACAACATGGCCGAGATCGTCGCGCGCGTGAAGCACGCCGCGGGCGAGGTCTACCGCGGCGCGGAGGAGATCTCCCAGGGCAACGCGAATCTCTCGCAGCGCACCGAGGAGCAGTCCTCCTCGCTCGAGGAGACCGCCTCCTCGATGGAGCAGATGACCTCCACGGTCAAGCAGAACGCGGACAACGCCGGGCAGGCGAACCAGCTCGCGATCGCCGCGCGCGAGCAGGCCGAGAAGGGCGGCGCGGTCGTCGCCAAGGCCGTGAGCGCGATGACCGGCATCAACGACGCCGCGAAGAAGATCGCGGACATCATCGGAGTGATCGACGAGATCGCCTTCCAGACCAATCTCCTCGCGCTCAACGCGGCGGTCGAGGCCGCGCGCGCCGGCGAGCAGGGGCGCGGCTTCGCCGTCGTCGCGAGCGAGGTCCGCAATCTCGCCGGGCGCTCGGCGACGGCGGCGAAGGAGATCAAGGAGCTGATCCAGGACTCGGTGAAGAAGGTGGAGGACGGCTCGGTGCTCGTGACGCAGTCCGGGCAGACCCTCGAGCAGATCGTCGCCGCCGTGAAGAAGGTGTCCGACATCGTCGCCGAGATCGCCGCGGCCTCGCGCGAGCAGTCCTCGGGGATCGAGCAGGTCAACCGCGCGGTGATGCAGATGGACGAGCTCACGCAGCAGAACGCCGCCCTGGTCGAGCAGGCGACGGCCGCCTCCCAGGCGATGGCCCAGCAGGCGGGCGAGCTCAACGAGATGATGGGCCGCTACTCGCTCGCGGCGAGCCTCGCGGCGGCGGTGTCGAGCGCCCGGCGCGCCGCCGGGGCGGCCGA
>JASHTK010000191.1 GCA_030040575.1 Gammaproteobacteria bacterium | reverse complement strand
GGGCATGTGGACGCGGTGGTAATCGCGGGGGGCGAGGTAGAGCGTCGCGAACGCCCCGCCCGCAAAGCGCGCCGTCCACGCCGGGGCGGCGAGCAGCGCATCGAGCCGATAGGCGCGGCCCTTCGCCTGCAGCAGGCTGAGCTCCTCGAGGTAGCCGATCTCGCTCACCGTGCCGTCCACCGGTGAGCCGATCGAGCGGGCGTCCGGATCGATGCGGCGCGCGTCGGCTTTCAGGGCGCGCGTGAACAGCTCGTTGAAGCTGCCGTAGCGCAGCGGATCCCGCTCGCGGGCCTCGCCGAGCGCGGGCCGAAAGCGGCGCACGAATGCGGCGATGAGGATGTTCTTGAGCGGCGCGAAGCGGGCGCGGGCCAGGCGGTGGACCGCGCTCGAGAGCGCGTGCTGGGGCAGCACGTGCTGCAGGGCGGCGAACAGGCGGCCGCCGAACGGTCTCGCGCCGGTCCTGCGCTCGGGCGGCATCCGCGACGCCGAGGTTTGCGTCATGAGCGCCCGGCGTCCCTCATGCGTGCCGATCCGGCCTCACGAGCGCGCGCCCGGTGCGTCGCGTCCCACCGAGAGCCAGCGCGACGCCCGGTGCAGATCCTCGGCGAGCCGCGCCGGATCGATGGGAGCGGTGAAGACCGCGACGTTCCGTCCGGCCGAGTCGAGCAGGAACAGGGCGGCCGTGTGATCGATCGTGTAGTCTCCGCCCGGCAAGGCGATTCTGTGGAGCGAGACGCCAAGCCGCGCGGCGAGCGCGTCGATCGCCTGCTGCGATCCGGTGAGCCCGGCGAAGCGTGGATCGAACGCGCGCACGTACGCGCCGAGCAGCGCGGGGCCGTCTCGCGCCGGGTCGAGCGTCACGAAGAACACCCGCACGGGTGGCACGGCCGCCGAGCGCTCGACCTGCGCGAGCGCGACGAGCGTCATCGGGCACACGTCCGGGCAGTGCGTGAAGCCGAAGTAAAGCAGCGAGGGGGCCCCGCGCAAGCGCGCCTCGGTGAAGGGCGCACCGTCCGCGCCGATGAGCGAGATCGCCCCGAGGCTGCGCGGCTGCGGCAGCCACGTGCCGCTCAGGAGCCGCGGGAGAGTGGGGTCGAGCTCGCGCGCGACCCACATGCCGGCCGCCGCCGAGCTCAGCGCGACGCAGGCGAGAACGGTCCACAAGGTGCGAGGAGACATGAGGAAATTATCCCACAAGCGGGGCGCGGCCCGGCCGCCGCTTGCGCAGCATCCGACGGCGCTTCGCGAGCTGATCGGGCGCGGCGCGCGCCGGCTCGCGCGCGCGCGAGTGTACTTCGGTCACGGCACCGACAACGCGTGGGACGAGTCCGCGGCGCTCGTGCTGCATGCGCTCGGCCTCTCGGGCGAGGGCACGCAGATCCGGGGCGCGAGGCGCGTCCGCCCGCGCGAGGCGGAGCGGGCGCTCGCGCTCATCGGGCGGCGCATCGCGACGCGCACTCCGGTCGTGTATCTCACCGGCAGGACCCGGTTCGCGGGGCTCGAGCTGTACGTCGATCCGCGCGTGCTCATTCCCCGCTCCCCGCTCGCCGAGCTCATCGAGCGGCGCTTCGCGCCCTGGGTCGAGCCTTCAGCGGTGCATCGTGTGCTCGATCTCGGCACCGGGAGCGGCTGCATCGCCATTGCCTGCGCGAAGGCGTTCGGGCGTGCCCGCGTGGATGCTTCGGATGTCTCCGGGGCGGCGCTCGCGGTCGCCCGGATCAACCTCGGCAAGCACCGCCTGGGACGGCGGGTGCGCCTCGTCGAATCGGATCACTTCCGCGCGCTCGGGCGGCGCCGCTACGATATCATCGTGAGCAATCCGCCCTACGTGGGCGCGCGCGAGCTTGCGGGGTTGCCGCCCGAGTACGCCCACGAGCCGGAGTTGGCCCTCGCAGCAGGCCGCGACGGGCTGCGCTCGGTGCGCGTCATTCTGCGGGAGGCGGGCAGGCATTTGCGCCCGCGCGGCATCCTGGTCGTCGAGGTGGGCAACACCGAGGGCGCCGTGCGCCGCGCGTTCCCGGGCCTGCCATTCACCTGGCTGCAGTTCGAGCGCGGTGGCGGCGGGGTCTTTCTGTTGACGGCGGAGCAACTTCTGACGGCGGGCGCGGTGGTCGCGGCATGTCCGGAAACACGATCGGCAAGCTCTTCACGGTGACGACTTTCGGCGAGAGCCACGGCCCCGCGATGGGGTGCATCGTCGATGGCTGTCCGCCGAGCCTTCCGCTCAGCGAGGCGGACGTGCAAGCTGACGTCGATCGGCGCCGCACCGGCACGTCGCAGTTCGTGAGCCAGCGGCGCGAGGCCGATCAGGTGCGCATTCTCTCGGGAGTGTTCGAGGGCCTCACGACCGGCACGCCGATCGGGATGCTGATCGAGAACACGGATGCGCGCTCGCGCGACTACGAGAAGATCAAGGACCGCTTCCGCCCGGGGCACGCCGACTACACCTATCAGCAGAAGTACGGGGTGCGCGACCACCGCGGCGGTGGCCGCTCCTCCGCGCGCGAGACCGTGATGCGCGTTGCGGCAGGCGCCATCGCCCGGAAGTACCTCGCGCATCGCCTCGGGGTGCGGATCTACGGCTATCTGAGCCAGGTCGGCGCGCTCAGGCTCGATCCGGCCGTCCCGACGTTCGCGTACGAGAACCCCTTCTTCTGCCCGGACCCGACCCGCCTCGCCGAGCTCGAAGCGCTCATCTGGAAGCTGCGCAGCGAGGGCGATTCGATCGGCGCGCGCATCACGATCGTCGCGACCGGCGTGCCGCCCGGGCTCGGCGAGCCGGTGTTCGACCGGCTCGATGCGGAGATCGCCTACGCGATGATGGGCATCAATGCGGTGAAGGCGGTCGAGATCGGAGCGGGCGCGCGCGCGACGGAGCAGAAAGGCAGCGAGCACCGCGACGAGCTCACGCCCTCCGGGTTCACGAGCAATCACTCAGGCGGGGTGCTCGGGGGGATCTCCTCGGGCCAGGACATCCTGGTCCACGTGTCGCTCAAGCCCACCTCGAGCATCCAGGTGCCGGGCAAGACGGTGGACGTGGCCGGTCACGCCGCGGAGATCGTGACGACCGGCAGGCACGACCCGTGCGTCGGCCTGCGGGCCGTGCCGATCGCCGAGGCCATGCTCGCGATCGTGCTCGTGGACCAGTATCTGCGCCATCGAGCACAGAATGCGGACGTGGTCTCCCCGACTCCCGTCATCACGAAATGAGATCCAGTCGGCCCTTCGCGGGCCGCGCGCGCCACCGCCGAGGCAGCGAACCGCGACACAGTTTATGTCCGACGGATACGTGAAGATATGTCGCGCGCCCGCGGGGTGAGTCCGTGGGATCGAGCGAGTCAGCCTGCGCGAGGGCGCAGCAAGGCGCGGTGTGTGGATCGCAGAGATTTTGGTCCGGCATCGTTTATAAGTTATATTGCCGTCCATTGCATGGACGGCCGATACGTCATTCAACGCTTTGTATTGGTTGAGAATTTTCGGCAGCTAATGCAGTTCGGGGTGTCGTGATGCTTGCCAAACCCTTCAGGTGGGCGCTCGCGGGGCTGATCGCCTGTCCGACGGCCGCGCTCGCTCTGGGCCTCGGAGACATCCATCTCCAGTCAACGCTGAATGCGCCGCTCGACGCCAACATCGACCTCGTCGGGGCCACGGCGGATGAGCTCGCGAGCTTGAGGCCGCAGATCGCCTCGCGCGACACGTTCACCCAGCACGGCCTCGATTGGTCGCCCTTCCTCGCCAACGTGACCATTCGAGCGGTGCAGACGGCGGACGGCCGCGGTGTCCTCGAGCTGCGCTCCACGCAGCCGGTCACCGAGCCCTTCCTCACCGTCCTCATCGAGCTCGACTGGGATCGCGGCCAATTCATCCGCGAGTACGACCTGCTGCTCGATCCACCGGTGTACGCGCCGAATCAGTCCCAGGTCGCGCAGGGCATCGCGACGCCGACCACGGCTACCGGCGCTCGCCAGGGCACCATCGAGCGCCCGGCGGCGGCTGCGCCCGCGCCGAGCCCGCCGCCCGCGACGGCCGCTTCCGCCGCAGTTGCTACGCCCTCCGGAGCTGCTGCGCCCGCCGAATCTGCCGTGCCTGCCGCATCTGCAGCCCCTGCTTCCGGCTCGAGCGGCGAGGCTCCGAGCTCGTACGACGTGCATCGAGGCGACACGCTCTCGCGCATCGCCGCGCAGCTGGCGGGGGGAAGCCGCTCGGATGAGCGGCGCTGGATGGTCGCCGCCTACGAGGCGAATCCGAGCGCATTCGCTCACAACATGAACTGGCTGCGCGCCGGCGCCGTGCTGCGCGTGCCGAGCGCGTCGGCCGTCGAGGCGATCTCCCCTTCCGACGCATCCTCCGAGGTGCACCGCCAGTACGTCTCGTGGCGCAGCGAGGTCGCGGGCAATGCGGGCGCCACCGAGCAGTCGGGACGGCTGCGCCTGGTCGTGCCCGGCTCGTCCGCCTCCGCGTCGCCGACGAGCGGCGAGCAAGCCGCGACCGCCCCGAGCGAGGCCGACGAGTCGCTGCAAGGCGAGGTGCAATCGCTGCAGTCCCAGCTCGCCGCCTCGCGCCGCCTCCTCGATCTGAAGGACGCTCAGCTTCAGCAACTGCAGGCGCAGCTCGCCGCTCGCCAAGGGGCGGCACCCGCGACCGCGGTGACCGGCGCGCAGTCCGCGCAGTCCGAGTCCGCGCAGTCCGAGTCGGCTCAGGCGCCGCAGGCCGCACCGGCCGCGGTGCCGCCCTCCGC
>JASHTK010000190.1 GCA_030040575.1 Gammaproteobacteria bacterium | reverse complement strand
CCGCCGCGTCCACGGCGGCGAAGCCCGCCGCGCCGCCCAAGGGGGCGGCGAAGCCCGCCGCGGCGTCGCAGCCCGCGGCGTCGAAACCGGCGGGGGCGAAGCCGGCCCCGGCCAAGAAGTAGCCCCGATGAATTTGAAGATGGTCGGCGGCGGCGAGGTGCAGGTGTCCGAGGCGGCGTTCGGGCACAAGCTCAACGAGTCGCTCATCCACCAGGTCGTGACCGCGTACCGCGCCGCGGGCCGCTCCGGAACCAAGGCGCAGAAATCCCGCGCCGACGTGCGCGGCGGCGGCAAGAAGCCCTGGGCGCAGAAGGGAACCGGCCAGGCCCGGGCGGGCTCCATCCGCAGCCCGCTCTGGGTCGGCGGCGGCAAGACCTTCGCGGCGCGCAATCGCGACTTCGCGCAGAAGGTGAACCGCAAGATGTACCGCGGAGCGATCCGCTCGATGCTCTCGGAGCTCGCGCGCCAGGAGCGGCTCATCGTCGCTCAGCAGATCGCGCTCGAGGCGCCGAAGACCAAGCTGCTCGCGACCCGCCTGAAGGCGTGGTCGCTCGAGGACGTGCTGATCGTCGTCGAGGCCGAGGACTCGACGCTGCACCTCGCCGCCCGCAACCTCCCTCGGGTGGAGGTGATCGAGGCGGGCGCCTTGAATCCCGTGAGCCTGCTCAGCCACGAGAAGGTCCTGATGACGGTGGCGGCGGTCAAGCTGATCGAGGAGCGCCTGCAGTGATGTCCGTCGGCGGGCCGCGCCCGTGAACCGAGAGCAGTTGATGACCGTTTTGCTGGCGCCGCACGTGACGGAGAAAACGTCCCTTGCCATGCAGAACCACAACCAGTACGTCTTTCACGTGCGCCGCGACGCGACCAAGACCGACATCAAGCGGGCGGTCGAGCTGATGTTCGAGGTGAAGGTGCAGGGGGTCCAGGTCGCGAACGAGCCGGGCAAGGCCCGCCGCTTCGGTCGCACCCGGGGCCGCACGCAGGACTGGAAGAAGGCCTACGTGCGCCTCGCGCAGGGCCAGACGATCGACTACGAGGCGAAGGCGAAGGCCTAGAAGAGCCCCCGCGAGACCCACGATGGCACTCATCAAGTACAGGCCGACCTCTCCGGGCACCCGGGGCGTGGTGAAGATCGACCGCTCGCACCTGCACAAGGGCGATCCATACGCGCCGCTCACCGCGACCCAGCGCAAGACGGGCGGCCGCAACCACTACGGCCGCATCACCACGCGCCACATCGGAGGCGGCGCGCGCCAGAAGTACCGGATCATCGACTTCCGGCGCGACAAGGACGGAATCGCGGGCGTCGTCGAGCGCATCGAATACGATCCGAACCGCACCGCGCACATCGCCCTCGTGCGCTACGCCGACGGGGAGCGGCGCTACATCCTCGCGACGAAGGGCATGGCCGCGGGCGATGAGATCCGCTCGGGCGCGGACGCTCCGATCAAGTCCGGCAACGCCATGGCGCTGCGGCACATCCCGGTCGGCTCGCTGGTGCACAACATCGAGCTGAAGCCCGGCAAGGGCGGCCAGCTCGCGCGCAGCGCCGGCAGCTCCGCGCAGTACACCGCCCGCGAGGGCATGTACGGGTACCTGCGGATGAGGTCCACCGAGATCCGCAAGGTGCACATCGATTGCCGCGCGACGGTCGGCGAGGTGAGCAACGACGAGCACAATCTGCGCAGCTACGGCAAGGCGGGCGCCATGCGCTGGCGAGGCGTGAGGCCCACCGTGCGCGGCCTCGCGATGAATCCCGTCGACCACCCGCACGGCGGCGGCGAGGGCAAGTCCGGCCAGGGCAATCCGCACCCGGTCTCGCCGTGGGGCTGGAACACGAAGGGCTTGAAGACCCGCCACAACAAGCGCACGGACAACATGATCGTGCAGCGCCGCCGCAACAAGGTGAGGTGACCCGCATGCCGCGCTCGCTCAAGAAGGGGCCGTTCGTGGACCTGCACCTTGCGAAGAAGGTGCAGATCGCGCACGCGAAGAACGACCGCAAGCCGATCAAGACCTGGTCGCGCCGCTCGATGATCGTGCCCGACATGGTCGGGCTCACGATCGCCGTCCACAACGGGCGCCAGCACATCCCGGTGCTCGTGAGCGAGAACATGGTCGGCCACAAGCTCGGCGAGTTCGCCCCGACGCGCACCTTCAAGGCGCACTCGGGAGACAAGAAAGTGGAGGCGGCGGCCACGCCGTAGGCCCGAGCGATGGAAGTCACCGCCATCCTGCGCCACGCGCGCGTCTCCCCGCAGAAGTGCCGCCTGGTCGCGGACACCGTGCGCGGCCAGCCGGTGAACCGCGCGCTCAACACCCTCAAGTACATGCCGAAGAAGGGTGCGCGGCTCCTCTACAAGACGCTGTGGTCCGCGATCGCGAACGCGCAGGAGAACGAGGGCCTCGACGTGGACGATCTCACCGTGGCCCGCATCCAGGTCGATGCCGCGCCGGTGCTGAAGCGCTTCGCCGCCCGCGCCAAGGGGCGCGGCACCCGCATCGTCAAGCGCAACAGCCACATCACCGTCGCGGTGAGCGACGGCAAGAAGGAGTAGGCATGGGCCAGAAGGTCAATCCGCTCGGCATGCGGCTCGGCATCACCCGCGACTGGATGTCGAAGTGGTACGCGGGCAAGAAGCAGTTCCCCGTGCACGTGCACACCGACTTTCGCGTGCGGGAGTTCCTGCACGCGCGGCTCGGGGAGGCCTCGGTGAGCCGCGTGCAGATCGAGCGCGCCGCGAAGAAGGTGAACATCACCATCCAGACCGCGCGCCCCGGCATCGTGATCGGCAAGAAGGGCGAGGACATCGAGAAGCTGCGCCTGGAAACGGCGCGCCTCCTCGGCATGACCGTCGCCGACGTGCGGCTCAACATCGCCGAGATCCGCAAGCCCGAGCTCGACGCGCAGCTCGTCGCCGACAGCATCGCCCAGCAGATCGAGAAGCGGGTCATGTTCCGCCGCGCGATGAAGCGGGCGGTGATGAGCACGATGCGCAGCGGCGCGCTCGGCGTGAAGGTCCGCGTCTCCGGGCGTCTGAACGGCGCGGAGATCGCGCGCACCGAGTGGTACCGCGAGGGACGCATTCCGCTGCACACCTTCCGCGCCGACATCGACTACGGGCTGTCGCAGGCGAAGACCACCTACGGGGTGATCGGCGTGAAGGTGTGGATCTTCAAGGGCGAGGTCTTCGAGAAGAGCGAGCTCGAGGGGGCGGCCGCCGAGGGCGAGTCGCGCGGCGACTCGCGGCCGGAGGCCCCTTCCGCGCCGAGCGCTGCGCCGCCGGCGCCGGCTGCGGCCCCGGAATCTCCCGCGCAGGCCTAGGATCCGTCCATGCTGCAGCCGAAGCGCACCAAGTACCGCAAGCAGTTCAAGGGCCGCAACGCCGGTCTCGCGCTGCGCGGCAGCACGGTCTCCTTCGGCGAGTTCGGGCTGAAGGCCACGAGCCGCGCCCGCATGACGGCGCGGGAGATCGAGGCCGCGCGCCGCGCGATGGCGCGGTACGTGAAGCGCGGCGGCCAGATCTGGATCCGCGTGTTTCCCGACGTGCCGATCAGCAAGAAGCCGCTCGAGGTGCGCATGGGCAGCGGCAAGGGCAACGTCGAGTACTGGGTGGCGCGCGTGCGGCCGGGCAAGGTTCTGTTCGAGATGGAGGGCGTGGACGAGTTGACGGCGCGCGAGGCCTTCCGGCTCGCGGGCTCGAAGCTCTCCGTGTCCACGACGTTCGTGAAGCGGCAGGTTCGGTAGATGCAAGCGAAGGAGTTGCGCGCCCGGGCGCGTGCCGAGCTCGCCGATGAGCTCTTGAGGCTTCGCAAGGAGCAGTTCGCCCTGCGCATGCAGCAGGCGACGGGGCAGGCGGTGAAGCCCGACCAATTCGGCAAGGTGCGCCGGAACATCGCGCGCGTGAAGACCGTGATGCGCGAGCTCGAGGCAAGTGGAGCGCGGAAGACATGACGGCCGATGAGACCAAAGTCGAGGGGACCGGACCGCGGACCGAGGTCCGCGGCGAGCGCACGCTGACCGGGCGCGTGGTGAGCAACAAGATGCAAAAGACGATCGCCGTCAAGATCGAGCGGCTGATCCGGCATCCGGAGTACGGCAAGTACGTGCGCCGCACGACGAAGCTGCTCGCCCACGATGAGCACAACGAGTCGCGCGAGGGCGATACCGTGACGATCGCCCCTTGCAGGCCGCTCTCGCGCCGCAAGTCCTGGCGCCTGGTCGCCGTGGTGCAGCGCGCGCCGGCGCGCTGATCCGCAGGCAAGCGAGCCCATGATCCAGTTGCGCACCATGCTCAATGCCGCCGACAACAGCGGCGCCCGCACCCTGATGTGCATCAAGGTGCTGGGCGGCACGCGCCGCCGCTACGCGACCGTCGGGGATGTGATCAAGGTGAGCGTGAAGGACGCGATCCCGCGCGGCAAGGTGAAGAAAGGCGAGGTGTACGACGCGGTGGTGGTGCGCACCAAGCGCGGCGTGCGCCGCCCGGACGGATCGCTCATCCGCTTCGACGGCAACGCCGCCGTGCTGCTCACCAACAAGCTCGAGCCGATCGGCACGCGCATCTTCGGGCCGGTGACGCGCGAGCTGCGCACCCAGCGGTTCATGAAGATCATCTCGCTCGCGCCGGAGGTCCTGTGAGAAAGATCCGCAAGGGCGATCAGGTCGTCGTGCTCGCCGGCCGCGACAAGGGCGCGCGCGGCACCGTGATCGAGGTGCTCGGCGGCGACCGCGTCCTCGTCGAGAACGTCAACCGCGTGAAGAAGCACCAGCGCCCGAATCCGCAGGCGAACCGCCAGGGCGGCATCATCGACAAGGAGATGCCGCTGCCCGTGTCGAAGGTCGCGATCTGGAATCCCGGCGCCAAGAAGGCGGACCGCATCGGCTTTAAGAAGCTCGCCGACGGGCGCAAGGTGCGCTGCTTCCGCTCGAACGGGGAGATGCTCGAGGCGTGAACGCCCCGACTCACGCGACCATGGCGAGACTCCAAGAGTACTATCGGGCGAAGGTCGTGCCGCTGCTGCGCGAGCAGCTCGCGCTCGCAAATCCCATGCAGGTGCCGCGGATCACCAAGATCACCGTCAACATGGGCGTCGGGGAGGCCGTCGCAGATCGCAAGGTGATGGACGCCGCGGTCGCCGATCTCAGCAAGATCACCGGCCAGAAGCCCCTCATCTGCAAGTCGCGCAAGTCGATCGCCTCCTTCAAGCTGCGCCAGGGGCTCGCGGTCGGCTGCAAGGTGACGCTGCGCGGAGCGCGCATGTACGAGTTCCTCGATCGGCTGATCAACATCGCGATCCCGCGCATCCGCGATTTCCGCGGCGTCTCCCCGCGCTCCTTCGACGGCGGCGGCAACTACAGCCTCGGCGTCAAGGAGCAGATCATCTTCCCGGAGATCCAGTACGACCAGATCGATCAGCTGCGGGGCATGGACATCACGATCACCACGACGGCGCGCGACGACAAGCAGGGCCGGGCGCTGCTCGAGGCGTTCAACTTCCCCTTCAGGAAGTAAGAGGACACAAAGACGGTGGCCAAGACAAGCATGGTCGAGCGCGAGAAGCGTCGCGCGCGGGTCGTGAAGAAGTACGCGGCGCGGCGGGCGAAGCTCAAGGAGCTCATTCGCAGCCCGAAGAGCTCGCAGGAGGAGCGGGCGGCCGCGCAGGCGCAGCTGCAGTCCCTGCCGCGCGATGCGAGCCCGTCGCGGCAGCGCAATCGCTGCCAGATCACCGGCCGCTCCCGGGGCGTGTACCGCAAGTTCGGGCTGTCGCGCGCGAAGATCCGCGAGGTCGCGATGCGCGGGGAGATTCCCGGACTCACGAAGGCGAGCTGGTAAGGATAAGCCGCATGAGCATGACCGACCCGATCGCCGACCTTCTGACGCGGATCCGCAACGGCCAGACCGCGCGCAAGGCCGAGGTGAGCATGCCGTCCTCGAAGCTGAAGACGGCCATCGTTCGCGTGCTGAAGGAGGAGGGATACGTCGCCGACTTCCGCCTGGACGGGGACGGGGCGAAGCAGACGCTCACCGTCGGGTTGAAGTACTACGAGGGCCGCCCCGTCATCGATCGGCTGGAGCGGGTGAGCCGTCCGGGCCTGCGCATCTATCGCCGCAAGGACGAGCTGCCGAAGGTGCTCGGGGGAATGGGCACCGTGATCGTCTCGACCCCGCAGGGCGTCATGACGGACCGGCAGGCCCGCTCGATCGGCCAGGGCGGGGAAGTGCTATGCATCGTCGCGTGACAGCGGGTGGCAGGCCATGAGTCGAGTGGCCAAAGCCGCGATCGAGCTGCCGCCCGGCGTGACCGCGACGGTCGCCCCGGAGCAGGTGACCATCAAGGGCACGCGGGGCACGCTCACGCTCGCTCTCACCCACGGCATCCGTGTCGTGCAGGAGGAGAAGAAGCTCGCCGTGAAGTACGGCGCGGGCGAGGGCATTGCGATGCAGGCCGGGGCGACGCGCGCGCACCTCGCGAACATGGTGCTGGGCGTCACCAAGGGCTACGAGCGCAAGCTCGAGCTCGTGGGCGTCGGCTTTCGCGCGCAAGTCCAGGGCAAGACCCTGAACCTCACGCTCGGGTTCTCCCATCCGGTGAACTTCCCGATCCCCGAGGGCATCACGATCGAGACGCCGAGCCAGACCGAGATCATCGTGCGGGGCGTCGATCGGCAGAAGGTCGGGCAGGTCGCCGCGGAGGTGCGCGGCATCCGCCCGCCGGAGCCCTACAAGGGCAAGGGCGTGCGCTATGCGAACGAGCAGATCACCTTGAAGGAGGGCAAGAAGAAATGAGCGCGGCCCTCGGCAAGAAGGCTCGGCGGCTGCGCCGCGCGGTCAAGACGCGCGCGCGCATCGTCGAGCTCGGGATCGTACGGCTCACCGTGCATCGCACGCCGCGCCACATCTACGCGCAGCTCACCGACGCGGCGGGGGCGCGGGTCATCGCGGCAGCCTCCACGCTCCAGGCGGGCGTGCGCGAAGGCCTGAAGGGGACCGGAAACGTGGATGCCGCGAAGGCCGTCGGCCGGGTGATCGCCGAGCGCGCCAAGGCGGCCGGAATCACCCGGGTCGCGTTCGACCGGTCCGGCTTCCAGTTTCACGGGCGGGTGAAGGCGCTCGCGGACGCCGCGCGCGAAGCCGGCCTGCAGTTCTGACGATCACCTCCGGCTACGGCAGGGCTCAAGCTCCACGGGGTACGCGAGAATGGCAAGACCAGAGAAAGGACAGGCGGACGAGCTGCTCGAGAAGCTCGTCGCGGTGAACCGGACGGCGAAGGTCGTGAAGGGTGGGCGCCAGTTCGGCTTCACCGCCCTCACCGTCGTCGGCGACGGCTCCGGCCGCGTCGGCTACGGCTTCGGCAAGGCGCGCGAGGTGCCCGTCGCCATCTCGAAGGCCATGGCGCAGGCCCGCAAGAACATGATCGCCGTCGCGCTGCGCAACGACACGCTCTACTACGCGGTCCAAGGTGAGCACGGCGCAACCCGCGTGCGCATGCAGCCGGCCTCCGACGGCACCGGAGTCATCGCGGGCGGCGGCATGCGCGCCGTGCTCGAGTGCGTGGGGGTGCGCAACGTGCTCGCCAAGAGCTACGGCTCGCGCAATCCCGTGAACGTCGTGCGCGCGACCCTCAATGCCCTCGCGAGCCTGCGCTCGCCCGAGGAGATCGCGGCGAAGCGCGGCAAGAGCCTCGAGGAGGTCACGGCATGAATCAAGGTGGGCCGGATCGAGCGCCCGGGCCGGATCGAGCGCCCGGGACGGATCGATTGCGCGTGACGCTGGTCAAAAGCTGCCACGGCCAGCTCGCGAACATCGCGGCGTCGGTCCGGGGGCTCGGCTTGCGCAGGCGCCACCAGACCGTCACCGTCGCGAACACCCCGCAGAACCGCGGGATGATCGCGCGGGCCGTGCACCTGCTGAAGGTGGAGGAGAGCGGATCGTGAGACT
This sequence comes from Gammaproteobacteria bacterium, assembly GCA_030040575.1. Lineage (GTDB taxonomy): Bacteria > Pseudomonadota > Gammaproteobacteria > Steroidobacterales > Steroidobacteraceae > JASHUC01. The sequence continues at coordinate 6,836 of JASHTK010000190.1, read as the reverse complement.
GAATACGCTCAAGCCCGCGCCGGGCTCCAAGCGGCGCCGGCTGCGGGTCGGCCGGGGCGCCTCGGCGGGGCAGGGCAAGACCTGCGGCCGCGGCGTCAAGGGCCAACGGGCGCGCAAGGGCGGCTATCATAAGGTCGGCTTCGAGGGCGGCCAGATGCCGCTGCAGCGGCGCCTGCCGAAGGTCGGTTTCCGCTCCAAGATCCGCCCGACGCGCGCGGAGGTGAGGCTGCACGAGCTCGCGCTCCTTGAGGCGACGGTGATCGACCTGCAGGCGCTCAAGGCGGCCGGCATCGTGCCGGAGCGGACGGAGCGCGCGAAGGTGGTGCTCTCCGGCGAGCTGAGCAAGGCCGTGACGCTGAAGGGCGTCGCGGTGACCAAGGGCGCGCTCGCGGCGATCACGGCCGCCGGCGGGAAGGTGGAGAGCTGAGGCGGCGGGGCCTCGAGGCACGGACGGAAGGGCAGTGGCCAACACGACGTTCAACAATCCGGCCGCCGCGCTCGGCGAGGCGGCCCGCTTCGGCGACATCCGCAACCGACTGCTGTTCCTGGTCGGCGGCATGGTCGTGTACCGGATCGGCACGTTCATTCCGGTCCCCGGGATCGATCCCCAGGCGGTCGCCCGCTTCTTCAACGACCAGTCGAACACCATCCTCGGGATGGCCAACATGTTCTCGGGCGGGGCGCTGCAGCGGCTCTCGCTGTTCGCGATGGGCGTGATGCCCTACATCTCCGCGTCGATCATCATCCAGATGATGTCGATGGTCGTTCCGACGCTCATGGAGTACCGCAAGGAGGGCCAGGCGGGGCAGCGCAAGCTCACCGATATCACCCGCTGGAGCACGGTCGTGCTCGCCCTGTTCCAGTCGTTCGCCGCCGCCATCGCGCTGCAGAACAACCACATGGTGCTCACCGCGGGGGTCCAGTGGCTCGCCACGGCGACGGTCACCATGACGACCGGAACGATGTTCCTCATGTGGCTCGGCGAGCAGATCACCGAGCGCGGCATCGGCAACGGCATCTCCCTCATCATCCTCGCGGGCATCGTCGCGCAGCTGCCGACCGCCGTCGGCAACACGGCCGAAGCGGTGAGCACCGGGGAGATGTCCGGGCCCTTCGCCCTGCTGCTCATGATCATCGTGGTCGGCGTGACGGCGTTCGTCGTCTTCATGGAGCGCGCGCAGCGGCGCATCCCGGTCAACTACGCGAAGCGCCAGGTCGGCCGGCGCCTGTACGCGGGCCAGAGCAGCCACCTGCCCTTCAAGATCAACATGTCGGGGGTCATCCCGCCGATCTTCGCCTCGAGCCTGCTCCTGTTTCCGGCGACGGTCGCGAACTTCGCGGGCAGCAGCACGAGCGGCTGGATCGGCAACGCGCTGCAGGGGCTCGCCGCCTCGCTCAACTACGGCCAGCCGCTGCACCTCGTCGTCTACGGGGTGCTCATCCTCTTCTTCTGCTTCTTCTACACGGCCCTGGTGTTCAACGCGCGCGACACCGCGCAGAACCTGCAGAAGTCGGGCGCGTTCATCCCGGGAATCCGTCCCGGCCAGCAGACCGCCGACTACATCGACAAGGTGCTGACGCGCCTGACGCTCTGGGGCGCGCTCTACGTCGCCGCCGTGTGCCTGCTGCCCGAGTTCCTCATCTCCTCCCAGGGCGTCCCGTTCCAGTTCGGCGGCACCTCGCTCATGATCGTGGTGGTCGTGGTGATGGACTTCATGGCGCAGCTGCAAGCCCAGCTGATGTCGCACCAGTACCCGGGGCTGCTGAAGAAGGCGAATCTGCTCAACTACGGCAAGAGCGGCCAAGGCGGTTGAGGTGAGCGAGGTCTGCCGATGAAAGTGCGTCCCTCGGTGAAGAAGATCTGCAAGAACTGCAAGATCGTGCGCCGGCGGCGCGTGGTCTACGTCATCTGCACGGATCAGCGGCACAAGCAGCGGCAGGGGTAGGAACATGGCTCGCATCGCCGGCATCAACATCCCGATGAACAAGCACGTGTGGGTCGGCCTCACGCACATCTACGGCATCGGCCGCGCGCGCGCGCTCACGGCGTGTCGCAGCGCCGGCGTCGCCCCCGAGACGCGCGTGAAGGACCTGACCGAGCCCGAGGTGAACGCGATCCGCTCGCAGATCGCCAAGTGGGCCGTGGAGGGCGATCTGCGCCGCGAGGTCTCGATGAACATCAAGCGCCTGATGGACCTTGGAACCTACCGCGGCCTGCGGCACCGGCGCGGGCTCCCGGTGCGCGGCCAGCGCACGCGCACCAACGCCCGCACCCGCAAGGGCCCGCGCAAGCAGGCCGTCAAGCTGAACGCGCCCGCGGGCAAGGTGTAAGGAGCCTCGAAGACCATGGCGGAGCAGAAGCAAGCCCAGCAGGCGCCGGCGGGCGCCGCACCGGCGGCGAAGAAGCCGAAGAAGGCGCGCAAGAACGTGCTCGATGCCATCGCGCACGTGCACGCCTCCTTCAACAACACGATCATCACCATCACGGACCGCCAGGGCAACACGCTCTCGTGGGCGACGGCCGGGGGGTGCGGCTTCCGCGGCTCGCGCAAGAGCACGCCCTTTGCGGCGCAGGTCGCCGCCGAGAAGGCGGGCACCGCCGCGCAGGAGCACGGCGTGAAGAACGTCGAGGTGCGGGTCGCCGGACCCGGGCCGGGGCGCGAGTCGGCGGTGCGGGCGCTCAACACCTGCGGGCTGAAGATCACGAGCATCGCGGATGTGACGCCGATCCCGCACAACGGCTGCCGGCCGCCGAAGAAGCGCCGAGTCTAGAGCGAGGTCACCCCGAATGGCGCGATACATCGGCCCGAAGTGCAAGCTCGCCCGCCGCGAGGGCACGGACCTGTTCCTGAAGAGCGGCGTGAAGCCTCTCGAGAGCAAGTGCAAGCTCACGGTGCCGCCCGGCGGCATCAAGGGCGAGCGGCGCACGCGGCTCTCCGATTACGGCTTGCAGCTGCGCGAGAAGCAGAAGCTGCGGCGCATGTACGGCGTGCTCGAGCGGCAGTTCGGCAATTACTACGTGGAGGCGGCGCGCCGCAGCGGCGCGACGGGCGAGAACCTGCTGAAGCTGCTCGAGTGCCGGCTCGACAACGTCGTGTACCGGATGGGATTCGCCTCGACCAGGGCCGAGGCCCGCCAGCTGGTGAGTCACAAGGCAATCCTCGTGAACGAGGGCGTGGTGACGATTCCCTCGTACCAGGTGAAGGCGGGCGATGTGGTCTCGGTGCGGGAGCGGGCGCGCAAGCAGCTGCGCATCCAAAGCGCGCTCAACGTCGCCCAGCAGGTGGGGCTGCCCGAGTGGGTCGAGGTGGACGACAAGCAGCTGCGCGGGGTGTTCAAGGCGGTCCCGGCCCGGGATGACATCCTGCCGGACATCAACGAGAACCTGGTCGTCGAGCTGTATTCGAAGTAGCCGGGGCCCGCGGCCTGAGGCCGTCCCGGCCGCCCGAAGGCGGGCCGGGCCGCGGGACTCGACGTTCTCCATTGCTGCCGGCCCGCGTCCGGCAAGGTGAGTGCCATGCAAGGATCCATCGGAGAGTTCTTGAGACCGCGCGTGGTGAAGGTGCAGCCGATCGCGCCTCGCCAGGCGCGCGTCGTCATCGAGCCGTTCGAGCGCGGCTTCGGCCACACCCTTGGCAACGCGCTGCGGCGCGTGCTGCTCTCGTCCATGCCGGGTAGCGCGATCACCGAGGTGGAGATCGACGGCGTGCTGCACGAGTACACGAGCATCGAGGGCGTGCAGGAGGACGTGGTGGACATCCTGCTCAATCTCAAGCAGGTCGCCATCCGCATGCATACGCGGGACGCCGCCGAGCTGCGCCTGCACAAGAAGGGCCCGGGCCCGGTGACCGCGGGGGACATCCAGGGCGACCATGACGTGGAGGTCGTGAACCCCGACCTCATCATCGCGAATCTCACCAAGGCGGGCGAGCTCAGCATGACGCTGCGCGTGGAGCGCGGCCGCGGGTACCGCCCGGCGGCGCAGCGCGCCGCCTTCGAGGAGCAGACCCGTCCCATCGGCCGCCTGCAGCTCGATGCCTCCTTCTCTCCCGTGCGCCGGGTCACCTACTCGGTCGATGCGGCGCGCGTCGAGCAGCGCACGGACCTCGACAAGCTCGTGATCGACATCGAGACGAACGGCACGATCGATGCGGAGGAGGCGATCCGCCGCGCGGGCGGGATCCTGAAGGACCAGCTCTCCGTGTTCGTCGACCTGCAGGGCGAGGAGGAGGCGGCGACCAAGGTCTCCGAGATGCAGTTCGACCCGATCCTGCTGCGTCCCGTCGATGAGCTCGAGCTCACCGTGCGCAGCGCCAACTGCCTGAAGGCGGAGAACATCCACTACATCGGCGACCTCGTGCAGCGCACGGAAGTCGAGCTGCTGCGCACCCCGAACCTCGGCAAGAAGTCCCTGACGGAGATCAAGGAGGTGCTGCAGAGCCACGGGCTGATGCTCGGGATGCGCCTCGAGGGCTGGCCGCCGGCGGGCCTGAAGCACGAGGAGGAGCGCGACGTGCTCTGAAGGCGCGTCCGCCCCGCGAGGATCCAGCATGCGACACCGACTCTCAGGCCGGCAGCTCTCGCGCAACAGCGCGCACCGGCACGCCCTGCTCCGCAACATGAGCGTCGCCCTCCTGCGCCACGAGACGATTCGCACGACCGTGCCGAAGGCGAAGGAGCTGCGACGCGTCGTCGAGCCTCTCATCACGCTCGCCAAGACCGACAGCGACGCGCGCCGCCGGCTCGCCTTCGCGCGCCTGCGCGACGTTGCGGTCGTCGAGAAGCTCTTCGCGGATCTCGGTCCGCGCTTCAGGAAACGGGCGGGCGGCTACACGAGGATCCTGCACATGACCCCGCGCCCCGGGGACTCGGCGCCGATGGCCCTCATGCAGCTCGTGGACCGTGCAGCCGAGGACGCGCCCGCCGCGCCGAAGCCGCGCCGCAAGCGCAGGCCGAAGGCCAAGGTGGCCGCGGCGGCGTGAGCCGATGCGCCGGTCAGCGCTCGGGGACGCCGGGTGCGCCCGGTGACCCGAGCTCCGCGCGGAACGCGTCCCGCGTCATGTTCTCCGTGCCGCTCGCCGTCACGGCGAGGTCGTCCTCGATGCGGATGCCGCCGAATCTCCTCAAGGACTCGACCCGCGTCCAGTTGATCCGCGCCGCGCGCGCATCGCCGCGCGCCGCATCGAGCAGCGGGTCGATGAAGTAGATTCCGGGCTCCATCGTCACGACGAAGCCCGCCTCGAGCACCCGAGTGAGGCGCAGGTGCGGGTGGCCCTCCGGGCGCGGAATCTCTCCGCCCTCGGGCGAGCGCAGCAATCCTCCCGCATCATGCACTTGCAGGCCGAGCAGGTGTCCGATGCCGTGCGGAAGGAACACGCTCGACACGCCGGTCGCGACGGCTTCCTCCGCGTCGCAGGTCGTGATGTCCGACTCGTGCAGCAGCTCGGCGACCAGACGGTGCGCCGAGAGGTGCACGTCCCGCCAGTCGACGCCGGCATGCACGCCCGAGCAGAGCGCCTGCTGAACTTCGTCGAAGCGCTCGATGAGGGACGAGAAATCGGCGTCGGCGAACGAGTAGGTGCGCGTCACGTCGCTCGCGTAGCCGCCCGCCTGCGCTCCGGCATCGATCAGCATCGAGCGAACCTCCGCGGGCGGCGTGCGCTCGAGCATCTGGTAGTGCAGCACGGCGCCGCTCTCGTTGAGGGCGATGATCGGGTTGTAGGGCAGCTCCTGCTCGCGCGCTCCGCACGCCCGCAGGAAGGCGAGCTCGATCTCGAGCTCGCAGGCTCCGCCCGCAAAGGCGCGGGCGGCAGCCCGGTGCCCGCGCGCCGCCAGGCGATTCGCCGCGCGCAGGCAGGCGAGCTCGTACGGCGTCTTGACGGCACGGTCGTAGTCGATCCGCGCGAGCAGTCCGGGCGGATTGGCCGCGGACACGCCCCAGGCCGCGAGCCCGCGAAAGGGCTCACCGATGTACGCGGTCGCACCGAGGTCGCGTGGCAGCGCCGCGCGCGCCGCCGCCCGATCCGCCACGGGCCGGAGGTCCACCTGTGCCGTCCAGTACGCCCGCGGCGGCCTCGCCACCTTGTGCCAGTAGTCGCTCGGCTGGTGGAACAGCAGAACCGGCGTGCGACCCGGCTCGTAGTACAGGAAGCAATCGGGCACCTCATGCAGCGGGACCCACGCCTTGAACCACGCATGGGCCCTGAACGGATGAGTCTGGTCGTCGCGAAAGATCGGCGCGAGAGAGCCGGAGTGGACGAGGACCCCGGAGTACCCGCATGCGGAGAGCGCGCGGTCGAACCGCGCGCGCAGCGTCAGCACGTGAGCGGCGTGGAGGGCCGCAAGATCGAGCGCTTCATCCATCGGGGCTCGCCTGGGTGATCCAGCGGGTCCGATTGTAGACACGGGCCCCGCCGCGAGGGTGCACCGGGCGCACGATCCGGCATGCTGCATCGCAATACGAGTGGATCGGGCGCCGTCGCGGCTCGAGGTCGGCACAGCGTGCTCCTCCCGGTGACCGTGGCTCGACAGTTGTCGGCGCTCGCCGACGGTTACAGTTGCTTCATTCGGGTTTCAAAAGCAGCGGCGAGCCTATAAAATTCCGGCCGGCGGTCAGGAATCGCCGGACACACCAGTTTGTTGGACTTTGCAGGTCTCACTCACCGTTGCCTTTTCTTTCGGGGTACCGCTCAATGAATACCAAACTCGCTCTCGGCGCCGCGGTTGCGGCGCTCATGCTGGCCGCTTGCTCCAACCAGGCCTCGAGCCCGGCGCCCGCGGCGGAGTCGACGCCTCCGGCTGCGGCTCCGGCGCCTCCGCCGGCGGCTCCCGCAGCC
>JASHTK010000189.1 GCA_030040575.1 Gammaproteobacteria bacterium | reverse complement strand
CCCCGGGGCGCAGATGCGCTGCAGTCCGAGCGCGAGCTTGACGCCTCCGATCCCCCCCGACAGCGCGAGCACCGAACCCGAACTCATCGACCCGTATCCTCCACCGCATGACCTCCGCCGGCCACGGCTCGAAAGCGAGGACCCGCCGCGGGCGATGAGGACGGCTCGGCGAGCGGGGTCAGGTCCCGAGCGTGACGGAGCCGCCCGTCTCCCTCGCGACAAGATCGGCGAGCACGTCCTCGGTGAGCCCGGCGCGGCCACGCAGCGCGTCCCACCGCACACGCACCGCGGCGGCCTGCGGCAACGTGAGCCCGCTGATCGTGTAGCAGGTGACCCGCACACCGTCACTCGCGACCCAGTGATCGCGCTGCGCGCCGGCATCCCAGGCTCGCGCGAAGAACGGGCCGGCGACGCGCGCTCGCAAGTCCTCCGCTTCCGGCAGCGGCTTGAGCAATCGCTCGAGCGCCTCGCCGTCATCGAGGCGCGCATCGGCACGATGCACCGCCGCCTGGACCGGGCGCGCGCGTCGCTTCCACAGGCTCGTCAACAGCTCCATGACTCCAGCACCCCGATCCGAACCGTGCGCAGGCACGCCCGATTGTCGGCGCGAGAGCGAAGCGCGCGCAACCTCATGATGGTAATTCGCGACAGCGGCAGCCGCGGCTTGACTTAACGAACCCGGCGGCTCGCGCCGCCCCAACCGTCACGTTGCGGTCATCTCGAGGACCGGCTTGATGGCCGCGCCGTGCTCCATGTCGCGAAAGGCCGCGTCGATGCGTTTGAAAGGATAGAAGCGGATCAGCCGGTCGAACGGCAGCCGGCCTTGACGGTAGTAATCGACCAGCATCGGGATCGCGAGCTGCGGGGCGGCGTCCCCGCCGAGGATGCCCTGGAGCCTGCGCCCGCCCGCGAGCATCGGAAACATCGCCGGCTTCCACTCCCCGCGCGGCGCCGTGACGAAGCCGGCGACGCCGCGCATGGTGAGACACTCGAGAGCCTGCGTGAACACCTCGGGCGCGAGCGTGGTATTGAGGCTGAAGTTCACCCCGTGGCCGGTGAGACCGCGGATCGCCTCGGCGGCGCTGCCTGCGCGCGCATCGATCGTATCCGTCGCCCCGAGCTCCCGCGCGAGCGCGAGCCGCGCGGGAATCACATCGACGGCGATGATCCGGGAGGCGCCGGCGAGCCGCGCGGCCATCACCGCGGAGAGCCCCACCCCTCCGGTGCCGAATACGGCGAGACTGTCTCCCGGCCGCACCTGTAGCGAGTAGAGGACCGCACCGGCTCCGGTCACGACGCCGCACCCGAGCGGGCCGAGGATCCGCAAGGGAACGTCCTGCGAGACCTTGACCGCGGTGCGCTCGGCCGCGAGGCAGTACTCGGCGAAGGAGGACTGACCGAAGAACTGTCCGTACAGGCGCTCCCCGTTCTCGCTGAGCGCGCTCGTGCCATCCATGCGCAGGCCGCCGAAATTGCGGGGTAGCATCTCGTGGCAGTAGCTCGGAAGGCTGCGCCGGCAGCTCGGACAGCGGCCGCAGGACGACCCGCTCAGCACGACATGATCGCCGGGGATCAAGGAGGCGACGCCCTCGCCGACCTGCTCCACGACTCCCGCGCCCTCGTGCCCGAGCACGACCGGCTTCGGCGTGCCGGCCCCCCGACCGGCGTGGGCGCCGAGGTCGGTGTGGCAGACGCCGCTCGCGACGATCCGCACGAGCACCTCCCCGGCGCGCGGCGGCTCGAGATCGACCACCGCGATCTCGGGATAGGGCGCGCCCGCGCGCGAGACGGCCGCTTCGATTCTCATCACGCCTCTCCTCTCCCGCCGAGCCCGCTCGGCGGGGACGGCAGCGGGGGTGGTCCAAGTGGACTTCGCGGGTTAGCGCACGGCGCAGCGTGCAGGCCTGCGCGAGCGGCCACGCGCAGCAGCGCGCGCCACCCGACCCTCCCGCCCGCGTCACGTTGACACCTCAAGCGAGCGCTCCTATTGTGCTCCCCGAGCCTCACGGCAGGGTGCGATCGGTGCCTTGCGCGCGAGGCATGCGGTAGTGACCCATTCCCGCGGAGAGCCGCCATGTCAGACCGAATCCAGGGCTTACACCACATCACGCTGTGCACCGCGACCGCCCAGGCCGACGTGGATTTCTTCGTCAAAGTGCTGGGCATGAATCTGGTGAAGCGGACGCTGCTCTACGACGGGGCCGAGCCTTTCTACCACCTTTACTTCTCCGATGCCGCCGGCAGTCCCGGTAACCTCACGACGGTGTTTCCGTGGCGCCGCGCGGGACGCAAGGCGCGCTCCGGGACCGGTCAGATCGCTCTCATCAGCTACACGGTGCCCTCGGGCTCGCTCGAGTTCTGGCACGAGCACCTCACCCGCCACCGCGTGCCGATCCTCAAGCGCTACGAGCGCTTCGGTCAGCCGATCCTGCGCCTGCAGCATCCGGCCTGCACGATCACCTTCGAGCTCGTCGAGGACGACCGCGACACGCGCAAACCGTTCAGCTCCCCGTACGTGCCGCAGCAGTATGCCATCCGCGGCTTCCACAGCTGGACGGTCTCGCTGCGCGAGCTCGGCGACATGGACTACTTCCTGCAGGAGGGCTGGAATTACCGTCAGGCCGACAAGGATGGCGCCTTCATCCGCTACCAGGTGGACGACGGCGGCCCTGCGCACATGGTCGACATGCTGATCGAGCCCGAGAAGGCCCCAGGCAACTGGTCGTACGGCGAGGGCATGGTGCACCACTGCGCGTTCAACGTTCCGACCCTCGAGGTGCAGGACCGGGTGAAGTTCGAGGTCGAGGGGCTCGGCTTTACCGACTGCTCGGACCGCAAGCATCGCGGCTACTTCCAGTCCGTGTACGTTCGCACCCCCTCCGGCGCCCTGTTCGAAGCCGCGCACACGATCGGCTTCACCGTCGATGAGCCCGCGGACAAGCTCGGCCGGGAGCTCATCGTCTCCCCGCAATTCACGGAGCGCAAAGACGAGCTGGTGCGCCGGCTCAACGACCCGTTCGAGCTGTAGAGGCGGGAGCACCGCGGAGCCGGGCCGCGGGCGGCGGGGGCGCCGCGTGGTGCAGACTTACTCGCACCGGAAGCTCGCCGCCTCCTCGATACTGCCGGATCCCGCATACCGGGCGACCTTCGGATACGGGCAGAGCGGTCTTGTTCGACCCGGCCAGGGTGTGCCCGGTCCCGCCCGGGCGAGGATTCGATCGGGCGGACGACCCTGCTCCACCCAGCGCACCAGCGCCGCGAGCGCGTCGAACTCGTCCGTCGCGGGCCCGCCCGCGCAATGGGCCATGCCGGGCACCGCAAAGAGGCGCACGAAGCTCGCGGCCTCACCTCCGTTCAGCCGGTCCACCTCGCGATACCACGCGAGCGTGTCGTTGAGGGAGAACACCGGGTCCGAGGCGCCCTGGGCCACGATCATCTTGCCGCCGCGCGCGCGAAATCCCGCGAGCCGCGGCGAACGTGCTGCGATTTGGTCCCACGCAGAGCGAGGGAAGGCACCGCCCGTCGCGTAGATCTTCGGCGCATCGCGGTCGAAGTCGAATCGGAGCGCGTAATCGAGCGCCGACTGCGGATCGGCAGGCAGGATGCTCGGCGGGGTGGTGAAGACTTCGGCGAGCGAGGGCGCGCCCAACACGACATTGAGTCCGGGGAAGCCGCTCGCCGCCGGACCGATCTTCCAGAGCCGCCAAGCATCGCTCCCTGCGCCGGCATCGAGCGGCCAGGTCGCATAGAGCGGCTCACCGGCACTGTTCCTCGGACCTCCGTAGACGCGGCCGAGCACGTCGATCTGAGCCTCACTCAGGCAAGCGCCGGAATGCTCCGCCGGGCAGACCCTGGTCTCGAGCTCCGGCCGCACACGCGACCACGTGCAGGACTCGAAATCGGCGGTGATGCCGTCGCGCACCCCGTCATCGGCGTCGCACGTGGCGAGAATCGCCGCGCGGAGGAGGGCGAACTGCGCCTCCGAGAACGTTGCCGGCAGATCGCGCGGGTCAAGGCGCGCGGTGCTGGACGGCCGCACGAGGCTTGCGAAGGCCTGCGTGTCCCACGCTTCCGCGACGGCCGCACGCGGCAGCGAGAAGCCGGGCGCCCCCGCAACGATGCCGTCGAACTCCCGCGGATCGCGCTCGGCGAACACCATGCCTTCCTGTCCGCCCTTCGAGCAACCGACGAAATAGGAGCGCGCCGGCGCCCGGCGGTAATAGATCCGGATGATGGCCTTCGCCGCCTGCGCCACCGGCTCGAGCGATGCGCCGCCGTAGTCGGCACGCGCCTGCGGATCGAGACCGAAGGCCATCGGCCCGCCCTCGGTCGGAACGGTGTTGACCGCGTTGTCGTGGCCCGCGTCCTCCGATACGACTGCGTATCCCGTGTCGATCGCGGGTGGCACTCCCGCGATGCCCACGCCGATCGCGCCGATCGCGTCGCCGACATCGCCCTCGCTGCCGCCGCCGCCCTGGAAGAAGAACCGGTCGTTCCAGCGCTCGGGCAAACGCAAGTGGAAGCGAATGGCGTAATGCTGCCCGTACCGGCCCGTGCGCTCGTGCAGCGCCGCCGTGATCTCGCAGTGGGCGGGGAGCACCAGCGGTCCCCTCATCGTCATCACGCGCGAGCCGGCCGCGCGCCAGTCGGCCGCGAGGATCCGCGTCGAGCGATCGGGCCAGTGGCCCTGCATCGCGGCCGCGATCGCCTCGCAGCGCCGAGGCGCGCCCTCGGACGCGCGAGCGCCTGTCGGAGCCCCGCACGCCAGAATCACCGCCGCGAGCGGCGACATCATCGCCAAGGTTTTCAAGCCGAGTCCTCCGCCCAAGCCGGCAGCGGCTCGTGCCGGTGGCCCTTTGAGCCATCAAAGGGGAACGACATCACGAAGTGGGCGCCGAAGAAGCAGAACTGGAGTGGACACCGGAGAGCGGCGGCGCGGTTGGGGGCGTCCAGTCAAAGGTTTGCTGCTCGCGGATGTCGCGCGAGGAGCTGCCGATGAACAGGGTGTGCATTCCGGGAGTGCTGGTCCAACCCGCTCGTTCGACGTCATAGTACGAGAGGTCGCGCGGAGAAAGAGTGAAGGTCACGGTCTTCGTCTCCCCGGGCGCAAGGCTCAGCTTCTGGAACGCCTTCAGTTCCTTGATCGGCCGCACGACCGCCGTCGTCGCCTCATCCCCGACGTAGAGCTGCACCGTCTCCTCGCCGGAGCGGCCGCCGGTGTTCGTCACGTCCACCGAGACCACGACGGGGCTCCCGACGGTCACGCTCGCGGGCGCACGCAGATTGCCGTACCGGAACGTCGTGTACGAGAGGCCTTGGCCGAACGCAAACAGCGGATCGATCCTCCTCTCGTCGTAGTAGCGGTAGCCGACGAAGACCCCCTCGCCGTAGTCGGCATCACGCGCCGCCGGGTAATACAGATCGCTCGGCGTATCCTCGAGGCGCCTCGGAAAGGTGAACGGCAGCTTGCCGGACGGGTTGACGCGCCCGAAGAGCACTTGCGCAATCGCATCCGGCCCCTCCTCGCCCGCGAGCCACCCCTCGATGATGGCGGGCGCCTGGTCCGCCCACGGGAGCAGCCGGGGCGAGCCGGTGTTAAGGACCACCACCGTGTGGGGATTCGCGGCGAGGACGGCCGCGACGAGCTCGTTCTGGCGCCCCTCGAGCCCCAAGCTCTGTCGATCGCGGCCCTCCGTCTCCTCGGTAGGCGAAGCGCCCACGAACACGATCGCCGCATCGGCCCTGCGCGCGGCCCGGACCGCGTCCTCGATCGTGCCCGCCGGCACGCGGATCCCGAGATGCAACGAGTGGAAAGCGATCGGGGGGCTCACGTAGTCCACCCGGATCCGGTAGGGCCGGCCGGCCCGCAGCGTCACGCTCGACACCTGCAGGCCCCCGCCAAAGTCGAGCTGCGCCGGCAGGGTCTTGCCCTCCCCGGGTCCGATGATCGCGCGGCCGTCCACGGACAGCGTGGCGCGGCCGGTCGCGCTCAGGCTGAACTCGTACTGACCGTCCTTGGGCGGCCAGAAGTACCCCGCCCAGCGCGCCGACATCTGCGTGAGCTCACCGGCGAGGAGAGTCTTGTCGAAGTCCGTCTCGATGCCGCTGCGCACGGGCCGCCCACGAAAGTCCGCGTTGGCGTAGTAGCGGAACTCGAGCCCCCGCGCCGCGCGCGAGCGCGTCGGACTCAGTTGGCGCGCATCGGCTGGCGGAGGCACGGGATCGTTATCGACCCCCTTCACATGGAGGATCTCGACGCCGCCCCCGACGAGCCGGGTGAGGCTCATGAGCGGAGTCACGATTCTCGAGGGGATGACCCTCGCGCTGCCGCCTCCCTGATAGAGCGGAGCGTCGGCGTTCGGTCCAATGACGGCGAGCGTGTGGATGCGGGAGACCTCGAGCGGAAGCAAGCCGCCGCGATTCTCGAGCAATGTGATCGCCTCGCGCGCCGCGAGCAGCGCCGTCGCGCGGTTGCGCGCGCTCAGCCGCTCGCCCGGGGAGCGCGGCCCGCTATCGAGCAGGCCCGAGCGAATGAGGGTGCGCAGCACTCTTCGCACCGCATCGTCGACCGCATCCCGATTCACCTGCCGGTCAGCGACGGCTTGGGCGAGTCGATCACCGAAGTAGGTGGGTGGCCCCGGCATCTCGAGGTCCACGCCCGCGTTCGCGGCGGCAACGGTGGAGTGCACCGCGCCCCAGTCGGACATCACGAGGCCGTCGAATCCCCAGTCGCTCTCGAGCACATCGCGAACGAGCGGGCGGCTCTCCGTCATGTAGGTGCCGTTCAGGCGGTTGTAGGACAACATGACGGCCCACGGGTGCGCCTGCCTCACGATCATCTCGAACGGCAACAAGTAGATCTCGCGCAGCGTGCGCTCATCGATGTCGGAGCTCACGCGCATGCGGTTCAACTCCTGCTCGTTGCCGACGAAGTGCTTGACGGTCGCGCCGACCCCCTCGCTTTGCAGGCCGCGAACGTAGGCGACACCGAGCGTGCCGGAGAGAAGCGGATCCTCGGAATAGTCCTCGAAGTCGCGCCCGGCGAGCGGCACGCGCTGGATGTTCACATCGGGCCCGAGCATCACCTGCACGTCCATGGCGAGCGCTTCGCGGCCGATGGCCGCGCCCACCGCGTGCAGCACCTCCGGACTCCACGTCGCGGCAAGCGCCGCGCCTGTCGGAAACACGGTCGCCGGCTGGTCATCGTTCGAGCGCACGCCGTTCGGCCCGTCCGATACGTGGAGCGCCGGAATGCCGAGCCGGGGAATCGGCTCGGTCGCAAAGGCGCTGCCGCCGGCCATCAGCGAGATCTTCTCGGCGAGCGTGAGCCGGCCGAGCAGGTCCTCCACTCGGGCATCGAGCGGAGCCTGCGGATCGCGGTAGAGAGGTCGCGCGCCCGCGGCCGCGTGGACTCCGCGACCCGGGCTCATGCCGAGCATCACCGCGAGCACCGTTGTCCCCGCGATGGACGCCGCGCCCGAGACCCGCGCCACGACGCCCATCAGTGCCCGCCGCGCTCGGCCACCGGCGCACGATCCGTTAAGTTGATCAGCATATCGCTCGGCGAATGATACAGCGGCCGGCGAGGGGCCCGTTCCGTCGAGGCCCATCAGCGCGTGATGCGCCTCACGGCGACCTTGGCCAAACGCTCCCTCATTCGGATCCGAAGGTCCGCATGATCCTGAGCCCGAACTGCCGTGGATTTCCAAGAAACTCGTTATCCGGATTCGTACCGGCCGCCAGCTGCCCCGTGATGTAGACCTTATCGGCGAGATTGAGCCCGTAGGCCTGAATTTTCCACTGACCCAGCTCGTAGGTCACGGTCGCGTTCCACAATCCGAACGAGGGCAGGTAGTCCGTGACCGGCTCTTCGAACAGCGTCGTCCACTGCGACCCCACGTACGAGTAGTTGATCCGCGGCGTGAGCGTGCCGGACGGTCCGACCGGGTACGTGTACTGCAAACCGGCGTTGAACGTCCATTCCGGGGAATACGGATTCTGGGCCCCGGAGAGGTTGACCGTGTAGGGCGTGTAGTTGAAGCAGCCGGCCGAGATCACTCCGAGCGCGCACTGCGGCAGGCCCTCTTCGGTGACGCCCGGCGGCAACGCTTCGGTGTTGACCAGACTGACCGCGCCGAGGCGCGAATTGACATACCCCGCCCCCATGTCTACGCCGAGACCGCCAACCCGGCCGTGCAGCTCGGCCTCGCCGCCTTTGATGACCGATTTGCCGGTGTTGATCAGCGACTCCTCGCCGTTCGCCGGATTCAGAGCATCCACCTGCAGGTTCGTGTAGTTGTCCCAGAATCCATCGAGGCTCGTCGTGAGGTGGTCGTCGAAGTACTGACCCTTCCAGCCGACCTCGTAATCCCAAACGACCTCCGGGGCAAAGTTGGCCTGCGCAGTGGTGGCCGTGGCCGCATTGAAGCCGCCGGCCTTGAAACCCTTGGCGACGAAGGCGTAGAGGAAGTTCTGCTCGTCGACCGTGAAATTCACGGCCACCTTGCCCGTGGTCGCCGAGTCCGTCTCGATCCCTGCCAGAGGCACGTACTCGGCTGGTGCGCCGGGAATGCCGAGGTCGATCGTGACGTGGCTGGTATCGGTCGCTTCGTTCCAGTCATGCGTGTAGCGCAGCCCGGCCTGAAGCTGCAGGCGGGGAGCGATCTCGTAGCTCACCTGTCCGAAGGCGGCGGCCGACTGCAGGACCTGCTCCTCGTACGGGATCACTTGCGCGGGGATCGACTGGCTGGTGTCGTCGAGGACGACTTCGCGGATGTCGTGAAGGTAAAACGTGCCCGCGATCCACTGCAGCCGCCCGCTGCTCGGGGAAATCAGATCGAACTCCTGGGTGATGGGACGCTCGATGATCGCCTGCGCCTCCGAGAGCGCGGGCGGCCCAGGCAGCGTCGAGTCCGTGCCATCCAAATCATACAGGTTGTGCACGCGCATGAACTGCTCGCCGGTGATCGATCGCAGGTCGATCCCGCTGTCCGCGACGTTCCAGTCGAGGCGTAGGCTCGACCTGACACCGAGCTCATCGTTCTGCGTGGGCTGGTCGTAGTCGAGCGTGAAGGGGTTCGGACTCGCATAGGGTGCGTACTCCGTGCCGGGTACGGGCCGGTAAGCGTAGCCACCGGTGCTCTTGTCGTTGACCTCCACCTTCAGGAGCACCGTCAGGTCTTCGCTCGGCTTGCCGAGCAGGCCGACACGGACATTCCTCTCATCGAGGGAGCCGGGATCCCCGAAGAGCTGTGGACCCGCCGTGAGCTTCGAGGCAGAGCCGATGTCCTGAAAAAAGCTGTCTCGCTCCTCCAAGTCCGTGGCCACCCGAACCGCCCAGGCGTCGTTGATGGGCAGATTGACCGCGCCCTGGCCCCCGAGATCCGAATAGTTGCCATACTGCAGCTCCGCATAACCGTGCACCCCGTTGAGGTCCGGGTCACGACTGTCGATGAATATGGCTCCTCCGGTCGAATTCGAGCCGACGAAAGTCCCCTGTGGGCCGCGCAGAACCTGCACGTTGTCGACGTCGTACAACGTGTCTGTCGTGATAATCGGCGGCTGCCAGAGACCATCACGATACTCGGCCACTCCGGGCACGACGGCGGGCGAGCCGCTGTCGAGACCGATGCCGCGGATGTTCACGTTGGCCGTGAGGCCGGAGGGCGTGATCGACAAGGACGGCGAGGCGTTCTGCAGGTCCTGGATCGTCACCACGCCCTTCTCAACGAGCTCGGTGCTGTCGAGCACCGTGGCGGAGATCGCGGTCGTCTGGAGATTCTCCGTGCGTCGCTCCGCGGTCACCACCACCTCCTGCAGCTGCTGCGGCCCGGCGGCCGCGCCGCCTTGCGTGCCGGCAGCCGTGCTCCCCGTCGCGCTTTGATCGGCGCCAGCGGTCGCCGTGGCGGCTGCTCCACCTTGTGTATCGGTGCTCGAGTTCCCCGCCACGCTCTGATCGGCGGCAGTGGCACGGGTGGGGGTCAGGCTCGCTGCGCTCAGCACCGCGGCGGCGACCATGACCACCACAGTCGGACCGCCACCCGCCTCCGCTTCACGCACAGCGCGAGAGATCGCCATGCCGGATCGATGAAGTCTCATGATGATTTCCCCCTCTATATCTGCCGTCGCTCGTTTGAGCGCCGTGCTTAAGCCCGATCGAGCCTCATCGTCTCGTGTCTACCGACCTCCACGGCCGAATGACGCATTCCAAGCGCCGCTCATCGGCTGGATTGCCGTTGCGCAGCCCAGCGCGAGCGGCGCAGGCCTGCCGCACCGCGCTGCTCCCTGCAGCGGGGCCTGGGAAAATGATCGTGCGGGGTGGCGTCTCGCCTGCCGGGATCTCACCGCGTCCTTGATGAGTCCGGCGAGTCCAGTGACGCCGAGCGATGCCGTGGCGGTCGACTGGCGGCGGCACTCGCGCAGAGCTGCGCGAGTCGGCCTGGAATGCGCATCGAACCATCGCCCCCCCGACAAGGTGTTGCGACTCGGGTGAGACCCCTTCCGGCTCTACGGCGGCGCCGCGTTGGACCTCCGCTGCGCCGCCCGCTCGGACCGGGCGATTGAATGCCCCCACGCCCGCTCAGCCGAACGTCTCCGATTAAATAGTATCCTGGGATACAATAATTGTAAACTGGATTACTACTTGGATCGAGCGGCCGCATCGGTGCTGCATGCAACGGTGGCAGGCGGCTCGCGCATCAAGCTTGAGCGTCGAGAGCCGATCGGGAAATAATGGAAGCCTCCTCCAGAGGCCGACCATCATGCCGCTGAGCCCGACCCGTCACGCCAAAAGTCCGCCTGCCCACGCCCACGCGGCGGAACACGGCGAGGTGAGGGCGCCGAGCGGCGCGGAGGCGCGGGGCCGGCAGGAGGAAGGCCTAGCGCTGCTCGAACGGGCTTTCAGCCCTTCCGGCCGCCCTGTTATCGGCTTCTTCGTCTACGTCGCCGAAACGACGCTCATGCGCAGCCTCAAGCGGCGCAAGCCCTATCACGCCATCGTTCCGAGCCTGATCGGTACGCCCGCGATCTTGTCGGCGCGGCCGGGGATCAGCCAGACGGAGCTGGCGGCCTACCTCGGAATCGAGCGAGCCAGCGCCGGCAAGCAAGTCGCCGCGTGCCTCAAGCGCGGCTGGATCCGCAGGGAAGTATCCGCTGACGACAGGCGCCGGTTCTCTTTGTACATCACCACGCGCGGCGAGCAGATGCTCCGGCGAGTGGCATCGATCATTCCCCGACACGAGGATGAATTCACTTCGGCCCTGACGCCGGAGGAGCGTCAAACGCTGAAGTCGCTGCTGCGCAAGCTCATCACCAGCTGACCCCGTGGGCCGCGCTATCGAGTAACCGGCGTCAACGGTCCTCTTCCGGTCACGGGGTTCGGATAGTCGTACGGCGGGATGAACGGGGCCGGATAGCTCTCGTAGATCACGGTCGGCGGCCGGTCGGGCGGAAGATCCCGCTCCGGGTGAGTGTTCGGCACCGCCGCCTTGGCCCACCCCTCGGCATAGGGCGTCGTCATGCGGAAGTACGCGTGCAGCGACTCGATCTTCCACACGCCGTCCTGCCTCACGTACTCGTTCTCATAGGTTCCGATGCTCCAGAGCGAGCGGCGATGGTAGTCGCCGATCTCCGCGAGCCAGCGCCAGCGCGCCTTGGCCGTGCGGCCGTCCGGCGCGATGGTGATCACGGGCTGCAGCTGCAGGTGGTTGAGGAGCCTGCCGTAGGTGAGGCCCTTCGGGGCGAGCCATCTCAAGTACTTGAGGATGTGCGGCTTGCCGACGAACACGCCGCGCCCGCCGATCTCGAGCGTGGCATCGTCGGCGAACAGGTCCGCCGCCTCCTGCCACATCGCCTTGTCGGTGAAGTACCCGTAGGTGCGCTGCAGAGTCTCGATGTCGCGCTCGTCCTGCAGCCGCTCGACCGTCCGCTCGACTCGCGCGACGCGCGCACGCGCCGCGGCGAGCTCCTGCTCGATGCCGGGCGCGGCCTCACCCGCCCGGTCGGTCTGCGCCGAGACGACCCAGGCGCCCGCGGCCGCGAGGAGCAGCGCCGCCGCGCTCATCGCCATGGCGGCGCTCCTCACGGGCGCGCTCCGGGATTGGGCCGTACCCGCAGGTCGGGCGGAATCTCGATCGGGGCGCCCGTGACCGGGTGATCGTAGTTGAACGGCGGGATGGACACCCCGGGGTACGACTCGTACAGCTCGCTCGGGGGATGATCCGGCGGGATGCTCTTGCTCTCCCCCGGCGCGCCCGCGGCGGCATCCTGCCAGCCCTGCTGATAAGTCGCGAAGAACGTCGTGTAGACGTGATCCTGCTCGATCTGCCAGACGCCGTGGCGCTTCACGTACTCGTTCGCGTAGATGCCGTCGCCCCATACGCCGACGCGCTCGAAGGTCCCCAGCTCGCTGAGAGCGCGGCTGCGGCTCCACGCATGCGTGCCGTCGGAGGAGATGTGGATGACGGGCTGCAGCTGGATGTGATTGTGCAGATAGCCGGTCGCGATGTAGAGCGGCCCGAACAGCTCGAGCGCACGGCGGATGCTGCGCCGGCCGACGTAGATCCCCCGCAGCGAGATCTCCATGCTGCCGTCGTCGGCGAACAGGTCCGCGAGCTGATCCCACTGCCGCTTGTCGAGATAGTAGCCGTAGATCGAGATGAGATTCTCGATTTGGTCCTCATCGTCGAGGCGCGCGACGCGCTCCTGCAGCCGCGCGACGGTCGCCTCGAGCTGCGCGATGGCCCGCTCGGAATCGGTGCTCGCACGGCTCGCCGGCGCAAGGCCCGAGCAGAGCGCGGCGAGCGCCGCGCAGGCCGCCGCAGCCGCGACGCAGACTCTCGATGCGCGCACGCCCATGCCGCTCATCTTCCCGTCACGGGATTCTCGTAGTGATAAGGAGGCGTGTAGACGCCCGGCCAGGTTTGATAGCGCTCGCTCGGCGGCGCATCGGGCGGCAGCCGCCCCGAGACGTACCGGCCGCCGTTCACGTCCCGGTGCGCGGCCCACCCCCCGGCGTAGGGAACCATGAAGGTCTGGTACCAGTGCAGCTTCTTGATCTTCCAAACGCCGCTCTGCTTGACGTACTCGTTCTCGTAGGGCCCCTCGCCCCAGAGCGCCGTGCGGTGGTACTCGCCCGCGAGCACGAGCGCGCGCCAGCGTCCCCGCGCCGTGAGCCCATCGGGCGCCACGTCGATCACCGGCTGCAGCTGCATGTACTCGTTGAGCTCCCCCGCGCGCAGGCCCGCGCGCCCGCCGCCGAGCGCGTGCAGGTATTGCCGGATGCGCGCCTTGCCGACGTAGACGCCGTCGAGACCGATCTCGATCGAGCCGTCGTCCGCAAACAGGTCGGCGATCTGATCCCACTCGGCGGCATCGAAGTAATAGCCGTACGCGCGCTGCAGGCGCTTGATCGCGCTCACGTCCTCGAGCCGCGCCGCTTGCGCCTCGAGCAGGTCGATCTGCCGATCGAGCGCGGCGATGCGCTCCTCGGGTGTCGCCGCGGCAGCGGGGCTCAAGGCCGTGCCCGCGGCGCTCCCCGGTCGCGCGAGGGGCGGGCCGCATCCGCCGCACACGCCGATCGCCACCGCGAGCGCTACGGCGCAGGCGGCGCGGAACCGAGTGCTCGGCATGCCATTCCCCCTCCCCTTGGTGATCCGGCGCATCCTACCGCAGAAGGCCGCCGTCAGGAAAAAGCCTGCAAGCCCGTCTGCGCGCGGCCGAGCACGAGCGCGTGGATGTCGTGAGTGCCCTCGTAGGTCCGCACCGCCTCGAGGTTCTGCGCGTGGCGCATGACGTGGTATCCGCTTTGGATGCCGTTCGCGCCGTGCATGTCGCGCGCGAGCCGCGCGATCTCGAGCGCCTTCGCGCAGTGGTTGCGCTTGAGGATCGAGATCATCTCGGGGGCCGCCCGCCCGGCATCGAGCAGGCGGCCCACCCGAAGGCTCGCCTGCAGGCCGAGCGCGATCTCCGTCTGCATGTCGGCGAGCTTGCTCTGGAAGAGCTGGGTCTGCGCGAGGGGGCGGCCGAACTGGGAGCGCGCGAGCCCGTAATCGCGCGCCCGATGCCAACAGTCCTCGGCGGCGCCCATCACGCCCCAGGAGATTCCGTAGCGCGCGCGGTTCAGGCACTCGAGGGGACCCTTGAGCCCCGCGACCCCGGGGAGTAACTGCTCCTCGGATACCTCGACGCCGCTCATCACGATCTCCCCCGTGACCGATGCGCGCAGCGCAAGCTTGCCGCCGATCCGCGGCGCCGCGAGCCCCGCCATGCCCTTCTCGAGAATGAAGCCGCGAATCTCCCCGCCGTGCGCCGCGGATTTCGCCCACACGATGAAGACGTGGGCGATCGGGCTGTTCGAGATCCAGCTCTTCGAGCCCGTCAACCGATACCCGCGCGGCGTCGCCTCGGCGCGCGTGAGCAGGCTCGCCGCGTCCGAGCCCGCCTGCGGCTCGGTCAAGCCGAAGCAGCCGATCCACTCCCCGCTCGCGAGCCTCGGCAGGTACCTACGCCGCTGGGCCTCGCTGCCGAAGGCATGGATCGGATACATCACGAGCGAGGACTGCACGCTCAGCATCGAGCGGTACCCGGAGTCCACCCGCTCGAGCTCCCGCGCCGCGAGCCCGTACGCGACGTAGGAGGCGCCGGCTCCACCGTACTCCGCGGGCAGCGTCATCCCGAGCAGTCCGAGCGTGCCGAAGTCCGCGAAGATCTGCGGGTCCGTGCGCTCCTCGAGGTAATCTGCCGCGACCCGGGGCGCAAGCCGGCCCTGCGCGAATGTCCGCGCCGCATCGCGCACCAGGCGCTCCTCCTCGGTGAGCTGCTCATCGAGCAGGAACGGATCCCGCCAGTCGAAGCGCGCCGCCGGTTGCAGGGAGTGCACGCCTCGCCTCTCCTCGCGGTTTGCCCGCCGCGCCTACTCGCGCAGCGCCTGCCCGAGAGCGACGCCCAGCACCTTCTCGCTCGCGCCCGGTGGCCAGCCGCACTCCGCGGAAATGCCGCTTGCGCCCTCGACGATCCGGCTCTCGAGCACGCCGAGTCCCTCGGCTTCGACCGTCACGATGTCGCCGGGCTGCACCGGCCGGGAATGCGCCGGCGTGCCCGAGAGAATCAAATCGCCGGGCAGCAGCGTCATGGTCCGCGCGAGATCCGCAACGAGGTAGGCCATGCTGAAGATCATGCCCGACACGCTCGACTCCTGCACGACCGCGCCGTTGACCCGCGTGCGCAGCATCTGCTCGGCCGGCTGCCAGCCGCGCACGAGACCGGGCCCGACGACGCCGAGCGTATCCGCGCCTTTCACGCGGACCATCGCGCCCCGGTCGGCATCGCGGAAGTCATGCAGGGCGAAGTCGTTCGCGAGCGTGTAGCCCGCGATGTGCGCCGGCGCATCGGCGATGCGGATGTTGCGCGCGGCGCGCCCGATCACGATCGCGATCTCCCCCTCGTAGTTGAGGAAGCGGCACCCGCGCGGCCGCACGACCGCTCCCCGGTGCCCGTTGAGGCACGAGAGGGGCTTTTGGAAGTAATGCGGAGCAGCGGGCGGGCTCGTCTTCAACTCCTCGGCGCGGCTGCGGTAATTGAGGTGCACGCAGAAGATCTTGGTGGGCTCGACGGTCGGCAGGTGTGCCGCCTCCTCCACCGCGATGCGCCGCCCATCCGGCGCCACGAGCACGTCCCCGTCGCGCCGGACCTCGACGATCGCTCCGCCGAGCAGGATGCGCCGCGACTCCTGCACCGCGTCCGGCCCTGCCCTCACGAGCGACCCTTGCCCACGTCCGCCATGGAATAGCCCCGCCCGGCATAGTCGAAGCCCGCGAGCTCGAGCGCGCGCAGCGATGAGTCCTGCGGTGAGGCGTAGTACGCGCGGATCTCGGCGATGAGGCCGCGTGGGCTGAAGAGGTACCATTCGTCCCCGCGCAGCAGCACCCCCGAGCGGCGCTTGAGATGGCTCCACTCGATGACCGCGCGCCGCGTCGGCGGGTCGCACAGCACCTGGTCGATGGCCCACACCGACCCGAGGCCGGTCACCGCCTCGTGCCACTTGCGCGCGATCGTCTCGGCGCCGCGGAACGGGCCCCCGTACATGCCGGGCGGGAAGTAGTGAACCGCCTGCGGCTCGAAGTAGCTCGCGATCCGCTCGATGTCGCCCGCGTTGCACGCGTCGAAGTAGCCGCGGATCCACCCTTCCATCGCCGCGGCGGTGAGCGCGGCCGCAGGCGTCTCGGCGTCTCTCATGCTCGTGTACCGCTCGCTCGCGGAGCCCGCTCGCGTCGCAACGCCGGTCAGGCGGGCGCGCCGCTTCGCTCGGGCGGGGACGCCGCCTCGGGCTCCGCGCGCTTCTTGGCCGACACGGGCGGCGTCGGCAGCCAGGATTCCCCGGGCTCGAGGACAAAGACGTGCTCGAGGCTGTACCAGGGCTCCTTCACCTGCGGGTCCGGGGCGGGCTCGCCCTCGTGCAGCTCGTAGTGGCCGATCAGCGTCCGGGTGACGCCGAACTGCGCGTCGGTCTCGAGCAGCGGGTCGTCGTGGCTGTAGATCTGGGAGGCCATGGTCTTGAAGCCCGGCTTGTAGATGAGCGAGTGCAGATGCGCGGGCCGGAACGGATGGCGCCGCTGCACCGTGAGCAATGCGCCGGTCGGGCCGTCCATCGGGACCGGATAGCCCGAGGGCTTCACGCTGCGGTAGGAGAACAGCCCACGCTCATCGCTCGTGAACCGGCCCCTGAGGTTCCACTCGGCCTGGGTGGGATCTTGATTCTCGTAGAGTCCAGCCGGCGAGGCGTGCCAGACATCGATCTCCGCTCCGCCGACAGGACTGCCCGCGAGGTCCACGATGCGGCCGGTGAAGAAGAGCGGCCGGCCGGGCGTCGGCGAGCGCACGATCGATGCGCCGTTTCTCATCCGCGGCGCCCCGGCGCGCCAGAACGGCCCGAGCAGGTTCGCCGAGGTCTCGCGCCTGCCGTGCTCGCCATTGTTCATGAGGCACACGAGCGCCGAGAGGCCGAGCGAGCCCGCGATCAGGCGCGTCTCGTTGTGGCTCTCCGTCGTGTGGTGCCCGAGCGCGGTCACGAGATTGATCGCCTGGTCGAACTCCTTCTCCGTCAGGCGCACCTCGCGGGCGAAGCCGTGCAGGTGGCGGATCAGCGCCTGCAGGATCTGCTTGAGCCGCGGGTTCTCCGTCCTCTGCGTCTCGGCGAGGACCGCCTCAGTGAGCTGGAACTCGTCCTCGATGATCATCGGCTCACCTCCGAGCCGGGCGCCGGTCCGTGCCGGCCCACGCCGGCCGCCGTTGCGATCATTTTTCTGAGGAAGCCTAGGGAGGGCTCCCCGCGTTGTCAACGCGCCGGCCCGCGCGGCCCGCCGCGGCTCGAGCGCCGCTCGCGCGCCGCCGCTCGAATGTCGCGGGTCGAGTGAGGCCGCGGGTCGAGTTGGGCGAGCGCCGCGCGCTGGCGTAATATACGTGTGAGCATACCGGCCGTCCGCAACGCGAGGCGGCCCCTGTGGACCGCGCGCACTCGCAAGCGATGCGGCGCCATGCAAATCACCGGGGAGAGTGCTACCGTCATGTCACCGTGCAAACGTTCAGTGTTCGGATGGCCGGTCTGCCTCGGCCTGCTCGCAGCCGGGATTTGGGCGAGCGCGGCTCCGGCCGCTTCCGCCGCGCAGACGGTCAACGTTCTTTATGCCGGCTCGCTCGTGAACCTGATGGAGCACGGCATCGGACCCGCGTTCGAGCGGGCGACCGGCGAGCGCTTCCAGGGCTACGCGGGCGGCTCGACCGGGCTTGCGAACCAGATCAAGGGCAAGCTTCGCGCGGGGGACGTGTTCATCAGCGCGAATCCCGCCGTGAACGCGCGCCTGACGGGCGCAGCGAACGGGTCGTGGGTGAGCTGGTACGTCTCCTTCGCCGGCTCGCCCCTCGTCATCGGCTACGCGGCCTCGAGCCGCTTCGCCGCCGACCTCAAATCGAAGCCGTGGTACCTTGTGCTCATGGAACCGGGAATCCGCATTGGGCGCACGGATCCGAAGCTCGATCCGAAGGGCGCGCTCACCTTGCAGTTGCTGCAGCGGGCCGAGACCTTCTACGGAGCTCCGAATCTCGCGCGGCGCGTGCTCGGCGCGGACGACAATCCGGCGCAGGTGCTGCCGGAGGAGACGCTGGTCGGGCGCCTGCAATCCGGCCTGCTCGATGTGGGCTTTTTCTACTCGACCGAGACCCATGACAGCGGCATCCCGGCGCTCGCGTTGCCCGCCTCCATCACGCCCCAGGCGCACTACACCGTCACGATCCTGCACCACGCGCCGCATCGCGCCGCCGCCGACCGGTTCGTCGCCTTCCTGCTCGGACCGAGGGGACGCAGGTTGCTGAGGGAGCACGGGCTCGCGCTCGAGAAGCCGGCGCTCACCGGAGCCGCAGGCGACGCCCCACGAGATCTCCGATCGCTCCTCGATCAGCCAAACTAACGTCCCATACGCCTGCGCCGCTGCCGTGGCTCGCAGGGCTCCTCGCGGTCTATCTGATCGCCCCGCTCATCGCGGGCGTTCAGCAGGCAGGGGGCGCCGACT
>JASHTK010000188.1 GCA_030040575.1 Gammaproteobacteria bacterium | reverse complement strand
CGCCCCCAGCGCGCCGTACGGGCTGATGACATCGGTTCGCAGATTGGAGCCCACGGCGGTCTGAGTAACGCCAAAAGGCGAATATTCGGTGGGGTACGGTCCGTCGTTCGCAGCGCACCACGGACGCCCCGACTGCATGCACAGCGCCGGGTCCTGCTTCTCGTACTCGCCGCCGATCACGAAGTGGAAGCGGTCGTCGAACAGGCCGTGGCCGTAGGCGAAGGAGGCATGCTTGTCCTTCGCATCGTTGTAATGAGTGTCGTACGCGTCGGCGTCGAGCTTGCCACCCTCGAGAGTGCGGTTGAGGATGACGATGATGACGCCCGCGATGGCGCCCGAGCCGTAGGCCGCGGACGCACCGCCCGTGACGGTGTCGATGCGCTCGACGAGGATCTGCGGCACGAAGTTCAGGTCGAAGTGGTCGCTCGTGTCGGTCGGCACCACGCGCTGCCCATCGATCAGCGTGAGCGTGCGGGAGGTGAAGAAGCCGTTGAGGCCTCGCAAGTCAGCTACGTACTCGCCGGTGTAGAAGGGATTGCCACCGCCGGTCGCCGGCGTGAACTCCGAGGTGTTGGCCGGCGTCAAGTCGAGCACCTGGCCGACATTGACGATGCCGAGGCTCTCCATCGTCTCGGTGTCGATGACCGTGGTGGGCGTCGGCGTGTTGAAGTCCGTCGTGCGCTTGATGCGGGAGCCGGTGACCTCGACTTCCTGCAGCTGAGCGGGCTGGGCCGTCGTTCCGCCGCTTGCGCTGCTGCTCGGCGGCGTCGCCTGCTGCGCGAGCAGCTGGGGCGCCTGCTTGGTCTGCTGTGGCGCGGGCTTGAGCTGTTGGGCCGCCTGCCGAGTCGCCGGTTGCGTTGCCGGCGGTGTCGCCTGCTGTTGCGGCGTCGCCTGCTGCGCGCCTGCAAAACCGCTGAATCCCAGCACCAGCAGCGCGGCTGCACACGTGAGCCCGGTCAGTTTCCGGGTCGTGGAGCCTCGCCGCACTGAAGCAGTATGCCGCGCGGTCGGCGATGTTTCGACCGCATGACGGATCGTGGTCATTAGAATCCCCCTGTTGCTCGCGCCGCTTATTTCAGTGAGTCAGGCGCGTCCCTGCGTGTGGCTAGTTGGTGTTGTATCCCCCCGGGTGCAGGCTGAAGACGCGGCGAGTGTATGCCGAGTCGCGGGCGTTCGCAACCGATGCGTGAGTGCAACAACCGGCCCTTACCGGGGGCTCTGTCGTTCCCCGGACACGCGATTGTCTGGGGCGCTCGGACTGGCGGGGGAGCCCGCTCGGGACCGCTCCGAGCGGGCCGTCGGATGCGCGTTCTGCCCCCCGCGGGAGCACGGCCGGCCAGGCGCGCGGCCTCGTTGGCCAGGGTGCAACACTCAGGCGTAGCGCTTGCGCAGCAGCGGCACGACGCGCTCGGCGTAGAGCTCGAGGAACCGGGCCTGGTCCGGTCCAGGCGCATGCAGCACCAGGTGGTCGAAGCCCATCTCGATGTAGGGGGCAATCCGCTCGAGCTGCTCGGCCGGATCGCTCGAGACGATCCACCGCGAGGCGACCCGCTCGATCGGCAGGGCATCCGCCCGGCGCTCGAGCTCGAGGGGATCCTCCACGGCCACCTTGTCCTCCGCCGCCAAGGCGAGCGCGCCCCAGAAGCGCGTGTCCCGCAAGGCGCGCTCGCCGTCCGTATCAAAGGAGACCTTCATCTCGATCACCCGCTCGAGCGAGTCGGCGGCGCGGCGCGCCTGCGCGAGACCCGCGGCGACCGCCGGCAGCAACGTCTCCCGATAGAGCTCGGCACCCTTGCCGCTCGTGCAGATGAAGCCTTCGGCCTGCTCGCCGGCGAGCTTCGCGATGACCGGACCGGATGCGGCGATGTAGATCGGCACCGGCCGCTCCGGGCGATCATAAAGGGTCGCTCGGTCGGTCCGGTAATACTCCCCGGCGAACGAGACGCGCTCCTCCGACCACAGGCGCCGGATGAGCTCGAGCGCCTCGCGAAAGCGCCGCGTGCGCTCCCGCGGCTCCGGCCAGGCGAGCCCGGTCGCCGGCACCTCGTTCAGCGACTCGCCGGTGCCCATCCCGAGGATGATCCGGCCGGGGTAGAGCGACCCGAGGGTCGCGAACGCCTGCGCGATGATCGCGGGGTGGTAGCGGAAGGTCGGAGTGAGGACGCTCGTGCCGAGCGCGATGCGGGCGGTGCTCGCGCCCGCGGCGCCGAGCCAGGCGAGCGAGAAGGGGGCGTGCCCGCCGTGGTGGCGCCACGGCTGGAAATGATCGCTCACGAAGACCGAGTCGTAGCCGAGGCGCTCGGCGAGCCGCGCGAGCTCCAACAGCTCGCGCGGCCCGAACTGCTCGGCGGAGGCTTTGTAGCCGATCTTCAGCACGGCCGCGCGGGCCGCGGTCAGCCCATGCCCTGGACCGCGAGCGGCTCGATCTCGTAGCGCAGCCGGACCTCGCCGGGCTGCCGGTAGGGATACTCGTCCGCGCCGATGTATTTCTTGGTGAGGGCGTTGATGTGCGCATCGGCGCCGCGCTCCGTCACCAGAGCGACGCGGCCGCGGACTTGCACGTACCGGTAGGGATTGTCCGGATCGACGATCATCAAGGCGACGCGCGCGCCCTGCGGCATGTTCCGCGCCTTGACGCGGCCCTTTGCGGTGTTGACGCGCAGCCGCTTGCCGTCGTAGTCGAACCAAACCGGCGTCACCTGCGGCGAGCCGTCCGGCATCACCGTCGCAAGGGCGGCGAGGGGCTTTTTCACCGTGAGCAGATCCTGGTACTGATCGAGCGTGGCAGGCATCGGGCGGTCCTCCTCGGCGGCTACGGCGACATGAGCGACCGCGGCGATGGTAGCGCGATTCACCCAGCGGATCCTCAACGTGGGCGAGCGGCGGCGGAGCCGTCGGTCAGGCGCGCATCTTTGATCTTTCCCCGCGGCGAGGTAGCCTCGGGTCGTCGCCTACCGAGCCTCTCGTGCCGCACGACATCAGCCTCATCGCGGTCTCCGGTCTGCCGGAGATCGAGCCGGGCGCGGATCTCGCCGCCCTCATCGCCGCGGCGCTCGCTCGGAGCGGACTTCTGCCCGGCGCGCGCGACGTGCTCATCGTCGCGCAGAAGATCGTCTCGAAGGCCGAGGGGCGTCTCGTCGAGCTCGCCTCGGTCGTCCCGTCGCAGGAGGCGCGGCGCCTCGCGGCACTCACCGGGAAGGACCCGCGCGTCGTCGAGCTCATCCTCGGTGAGAGCGAGGAGGTCGTGCGCGCCGTGCCGAACGTGCTGATCGTGCGGCATCGGCTGGGCTTCGTCATGGCGAACGGCGGGGTCGACCGCTCCAACGTGCCCGCCGCCCGCACGGCCGCGGCTCGCGGCGGGGCGGGCGCCGAGCGGGAGCGGGCGCTGCTCCTGCCGCTCGATCCGGATCGGTCGGCTGAGGACCTGCGCCGGCGGCTCGCCGAGCGATTCGGCGAGCCGCCGGGAGTCATCGTGAGCGACAGCTTCGGGCGCCCCTGGCGGCGCGGCGTCGTGAACGTTGCGCTCGGGAGCGCTGGAGTGCCCTCCTTGGTGGATCGGCGCGGCGAGCGCGACCGCAACGGGCGCGTCCTCGAGATGACGGAGGTCGCCCTCGCCGATGCGCTCGCCGCCGCGGGGGGTCTTCTCATGGGAGAGGCGGCCGAGGGCACGCCCCTCGTGCTGGCGCGCGGCCTCAAATGGCAGGCTCCGGAGCGCAACGCGAGCGCGTTGCTGCGGCCGAAGTCCGAAGACTTATTTCGCTGAAGCGGCCGGCGTCCCATCGGAGCGACTCTTGGACGTGCATGCCGTCATTCCTCTCAAGGATCCCGCGCTCGGCAAGAGCCGGCTGGCGCGCGCGCTCACACTGCCCGAGCGCATCGAGCTCATCCGAGCCATGCTCGAGCACGTGGTGGGCGTGCTCACCGTGACCGGCGACGTGAGGACGGTCGACATCCTCACGAGCGCGCCGCATCTGGTGCCCCGCGGCGCCGCGTACCTCTGCGACCAAGGGCTCGATCTCAATTCGGCCGTCGCTCATGCCGCTCGCGAGCTGCGCGCGCGCGGCGCGGCCGGCACGCTCTTGGTGGTGCACGCCGATCTGCCGCTCCTCGCGCCGGGGGAGCTCGAGGAGCTGCTCGCGGCGAGCGGCGAGCACGTGCTCGCGGTGGCGCCCGACTGGACTGACGCCGGGACCAACGCGCTCGCCTTTGCCCTCACGCGCGCGGTGGCCACGCGGTTCGGCGCGGGAAGCCTTGCGGCTCATGCTGAGGTGGCACGCGCCTCGGGCCTCGATCTACTCCTCGTCCGGCGTCGAGGCCTCGCGTACGACATCGACGAGCCCGCGCAGCTGCGCGAGCTTGCCGATCGAGCCGGGCCTCGGTATGGGTTTCTCAAGGAGGCGCTCGGGAGAATGAGGCAAGACGGCGTCCGCGCGGCGAGTGCGGCTGGTCCCGGGCTGAATCGTAGATAAATTATAGCAATATAAAATAGTTACGATGATAACATCATTTAAAATATACAAGCGGTGCGCGAGACGCCCGCGCCGCCCGCGACGCGCACGCCGAGTGCGCCTCTCACGCGGGCCACACCGCTGACTCCGCCGGCACTCCGACGAGTCGCGCACTCATCTCCCACAGCCGCTCGGCGGCTGCCTCATCGAGCGCGGCGGCCGACGGTTGCACCGCCTTGCAGCGAATGAAGTACTCCCCGGAGCGCGCGGCGACCTCCTCCGAGCTCGCGAGGTACACACTCGTGCGGGCGCCCTGCTCCGGAGAGAGCAGGAGCAGCCGCCCGAGGGTCGAGAGAATGCCACGCAGGAGCGCCGGGGCTTCGCGGAAGATCCCCGTCCGCACGACGCCAGGATGCAGCGCGTTGCAGGTTTGCGCGGTTCCGGCGAGGCGGCGCGCGAGCGAGCGCGTAAAGAGGAGATTCGCGAGCTTCGAGCGGCTGTAGGCTCGCATCTGCCCGTAGCCGCGCTCGAGCATCAGATCGCCGAAGTCGAGGTGCGCGCCCCGATGCGCCTCCGAGGAGACGACCACGATCCGGGCCGCGCCGGACCGCGCGAGCTTCGCGCGCAGCAGCTGCGTGAGCAGGAAGGGCGCAAGGTGATTGACGGCGAAGGTCGTCTCATGTCCGTCGGCGGTCAGCGAGCGGCGCGCGCACGCGACGCCCGCGTTCAGCACGAGCACATCGAGTCGCGGCAGGCTCCGGTCGAGTTCCTCGGCGAGGCGCCGCACCTGCCCGAGCGAGGCGAGGTCGCACTGCAGGAACCGCACGGCGGGGTTGCCGGTCGCCCGGGCGATGCGCTCGACGGTCTGCCGGCCCTTCTCGCCGTCTCGCCCGTGAACGGCGACGGTGGCCCCGAGCGCCGCGAGCCCGTACGCGGTCGCCTCCCCAATGCCGCCCGTCGCGCCGGTCACGACGCACACTCGGTCCTGCAGGGTTCGCGGCTGCTCGCGCGACATGGTTTGAAGCCCCCTCGCTTTCAAGACTCTGCTCGCCGGGCCGTGCATTATGATCGCGACGGACCCGCCGCACACCTCACATGTCCCGCATCGACGCATGGCATCGGCTGCTGCCGTCGCCGCTCCTCAAGGCCTCGGCGCTCCTGCACGCCGCAGCCGCGGGCTCGCTCGCGTTCCCCGGCGCCTGGCCCTGGGCGCTCGGAGCCGTCGCGGCCGATCATCTGCTGCTCGCCGCCTGCGGACTTGCGCCGCGGAGCACCTGGCTCGGCCCCAACTGGACTCGGCTGCCGGCGGCCGCGGCGGCGGCAGGCCGCGTCGCGCTCACCCTAGATGATGGGCCGGACCCCTCGGTCACGCCGCGCGTGCTCGCGCGGCTCGACGAGCACCGTGCCCGGGCGACGTTCTTCTGCATCGGCGAGCGCATCGCGCGGTATCCGGATTTGACGCGCGAGATCGCGCGGCGCGGCCACGCGATCGAGAACCACAGCCAGCATCATCCGCATCACTTCTGCCTGCTCGGGCCCGGCGGGCTGCGGCGCGAGATCCTCGAGGCGCAGGAGACGATTGCCGCGGTGAGCGGGGCAGTGCCGATCTTCTTTCGCGCGCCGGCGGGCTTGCGCAACCCGCTGCTCGAGCCGGTGCTCACGCGCTGCGGCCTGAGCCTCGCGAGCTGGACGCGGCGGGGCTTCGATACGGTGCGGCGCGATGCC
Source organism: Gammaproteobacteria bacterium (assembly GCA_030040575.1). Classification (GTDB taxonomy): domain Bacteria; phylum Pseudomonadota; class Gammaproteobacteria; order Steroidobacterales; family Steroidobacteraceae; genus JASHUC01. Next base: position 137 of record JASHTK010000188.1, on the reverse strand, counting down.
GACTCGGTCCTCGCGGGGCTCACTCGCGGACTGCGGGCCGGCGACATCCTGCTGCTGCACGATGGGCGGGCGCAGCGCACGCGCACCGGGTCGCCCGTGATTCTCGAGGTGCTGCCGCGCCTGCTCGATGCCTGCGC